>NZ_JBNNLZ010000014.1:0-127159 GCF_050272295.1 Lysinibacillus sp. NPDC048646 | reverse complement strand
ATCAAACTCTCCATAAAAGAAATTTGATAAGCTCAAATTGTTTTGCTGGCATCAATTTTGATGTCCAAAATTTTGTTTCGTTCACTTACCGAAGTTAGCTACTAAAAACTTTATTGATTACGTTTTGCTTGTTCAGTTTTCAAGGTTCATGTTGTTTCGTTTAGTGCGTCATCTCTTGGCGACTTATACATAATAACATCGATTATTCATGAAAGTCAACACTAAATCATAAGTTTTTTTAAGGAGTTAATTTTTTTACTTAAATTCAATAGAGATGAGGGTGTTAATATGTTTCGTAAAACGTTGATATCATTGTGTTTGATCGTAATATTATTTGTATTTATAAAGCCTTTAAATTCTACTATGATTTCTGTATTTAATATCGCAAATGCCCCAGCTGTTGTAACTAAAGGACATTATGGCACATCACTTATTGTCGAAATTTCTTTTTCTGATGAATCACTTTTAGAATGGCTAAAGACTGTAAAAGAACCTTACCCGCTTCTTCTTTTAGATGCTGCTTGGATTGAACGTTCGCCAGAACATATGAAAATCATTTTAGAAAGAAAACTACCAACAGGATTATTAGGTCCTGAAGATTCCGTAGACGAGCCTATTGATTTTGCTTTGGTACAAAAAGATATTAATATTTACGAAAAGCACTTGAGCACTACACCACTTTGGTTTGCCACACGAAATCATCAATATTCGCAGGATTTACAAAAGACTTTGTTCCAGCAACAGGTAAATATCCTTTCTCCTTCATTAATTTGGCAGGGAGATAAAACACCAAAATTACAAAAAGGGGATTTTTTATTTATCTCTTTACATCAAAATAGTAACATTACGTTTAATGAGTTTAATACCTTCATACAACAAAATAAATTTATGTCGATTGAAGAAAATATATTCGGTTATTCAGTGCAATCCAAAAAATCCCCATAAAAAGAGTTGCCTCAAGTATCTTGGGGCAACTCTTTTATGCTTTATCATGCGTTTTTAGCTTGTTCACGTCTTGCTTTACGACGTGCTTCTAATTTTTGACGATCTTCTTCGGATTTTGCATTGTATTTCGGTAATACTAATAATTGATAGGCATTGACAGCTAATAATGGAAATAGTAACAACGCGACGTACTCATTGATATTTTCATCTCGCCCCATTAAAGCAATTGTCCATTCTAATGTTGTAATGACTATCATAAAGAATAAAGCAGAAACTAATACATGTTTTTTTCCAGTCATTTTCACTTTTTGCATAGCTGTTGCTATAGATCCAAAAATTAATACGACTAATAAACCAATATAAAACAACCAACTTTGCCCATCTTTTACACCCGGTATAAAACGGAAAAACACAATATCAAAGATGGTTACGGCAATTAGCAGTAGCTGTACCCAATTCCATAATGTTAGTGTTCTGAATATATTAACCCCGACTTGATGTAAAGTTAGATAGGCGAAAAATCCTGCTTGCGCAATAACGCTCATTGTAAACCCTAAAAATACCATCCATAAAAGTCCGGCAAAAAATTCACCCCAGTGACCATTTGTTACATAAGGTTGGAAGAAATCCCAACGAATAAATAAACTAAAAACTCCGTTGACTACACCACCAACGAGCATTGCAAAGAAGAAAAACTTTGCCCAATTTCGTATCGTCACAACAAAAAATCCCCCAATTTCTCAATATATCTGTACTCATTTTAACAATGCATTGTTAAAAAAGCTATTTCTCATCCCATCCAATACATAAAGTCATCATAAATGTGAACAATAAATGAAAGAGTCTATCTAGAAAGGACTGATGTTGATGCGAAAATTCACCTTATTACTAATTCTAATGCTTTTCCTTACTGCCTGTGCACAAGATAAAACCTCTACCATGTCCTATGATGAAATAAAAAAAATTATGATTGACTCTCTTCAAACAGAGGATGGTAAAAAGGCACTGCGACAGCTTTTAGAGGAGCCAAGTTTCCGGGAATTATTGATATTGGAGCATGACGAAGTAAAGAAGGCAACAGAAGAAACTTTACTTTCAAAGGAAGCCGAGGATTTTTGGAAAAAAACTTTTGAAGATCCGAAATTTAAAGAAACTGTAGCTAAAAGTATGCAAAAGCAACAGCAGGATATTATGAAGGAACTTATAAAAGATCCCACTTTCCAAAAGGATATGGAGGCCTTCTTCGGTCAGCCTGATATGCAAAAGCAGTTAGAGACGATTTTAAAGTCCGCCAATCTTCGGAAACAAATGGAGGAAGTTGTAAAGGAAACAATTGAAAGTCCGCTTATGCAATCAAAGTGGCAGGAACTCATTAAAAAAAGCGGTGAGGGCAGTGCCTCTGCTGATGGAGAGAAAAAAGCGACCAGTGGTGAAAGTGGCGGAAGTTCTGAAAATGACCAAAAGAGTAAGCAATAATCCTCTACATTATAGAAAAACGGATTTCCTCAAGACGGAGGAAATCCGTTTTTGCTTATTTATTTAATTTTTTTATTACTTCCGCCGCTATATCTAAATAGATTTGTCCCGTGCTGTGTTTCTCTGCATACACAGAAGGTGCAAAGTCCTCTTCTGTCCAATCAGGTTGGCCAAGTGGGATTTGTCCAAGTAGCTCTGTGCGTAACTCTTCTGCTAATTTGGGTCCTCCGCCTTGTCCGAATACAAATTCGCGTTCGCCTGATTTCGACTCGAACCATGCCATATTTTCAATAACACCTAATATTTCATGATCTGTTTGTAAAGCCATTGCCCCCGCACGAGCTGCTACAAAAGCTGCTGTCGGATGCGGTGTTGTCACCACAATTTCTTTTGATGATGGTAACATTTGATGAATATCTAAAGCGACATCACCTGTACCTGGAGGCAGATCTAATAGTAAGTAATCTAACTCTCCCCACTCTACATCACGGAAGAATTGATCTAAAACTTTGCCTAACATTGGTCCACGCCATACAATCGGCGCATTATTTTCAACGAAGAAGCCCATTGAAATAACCTTCACGCCTAAACGGTCGACAGGGAATATTCGATTGTCGACTACTTTCGGCATGTCTGTAACACCCATCATATCTGGTACGCTAAAACCATATATATCGGCATCAATTAAACCCACTTTTTTGCCTAGACGTGCCAAAGCAACCGCTAAGTTAACTGATACTGTAGATTTTCCTACACCGCCCTTACCAGAGGCAATTGAAATGACTTGCACTGTGCTAAGTGGTGATAAAATATCTTGAGCTTCTGCCTCTGTTGCTGTTCCACGGAAGCTTTGTAATTTCTCTACTGGTAATTCTTCAAATCGAATACCAACTGTGTTAGCACCCGCTTCTTTTAATACATCTACAATTTTCATTTGCAGTTGCATCTGCTCAGGCGTATTTGTTTTAGCGATAGCTACTTTCACACTGACATGATTTTTTTCTTCTTTAATGGCTACATTTGTAATACCATCTGTTTCTGCTAATGATTTATGTAAAAATGGATCTTGTAGTTGTCCTAATATTTCTCGCACTTGTTGTTCTGTTATCACGACGAACACTCCCCTTATATTATCTCAATGTTAGTATATCATAATGATTTGAATTACGTGGTAGCAGTTGCTCTATTCAATTTTTGCTAATAGATAGTCTTCTATACCTTCTACGATGGCATCTGCCATCTTTTCTTGATATTTCTTATCAACTAATAATGCACGTTCCTCGTCATTACTGATAAATCCAGTCTCCACTAACGCCGCAGGAACCTCCACTTTCTTCAACAGATATATCTGTTTTATCGACAGGGCTTCACGATCTGTATTCTGTAAGTTCGTACGAATCGATTGCTGAATACTCTTAGCTAGCAGTTCCCCGTCAGCATGTCCGCCTTTATGATAAAACACCTGTGCTCCTCGCCATTTAGTTTCTGGGATTGCATTCGCGTGAATTGTAATAAAGACATTGGGTTGTTCTTTTTCAACGATATCCTTGCGTAAAAAGATATCCTGCTTTTTTCGCTCTCTTAATGTACCATACCTTTCTGAAGATGCGTGCTCGTCAATGACATCACCATTTTTCGTTCGTGTCATCACGACTGTTGCGCCCTTTTTCTTTAATTGTTTCTCTACTTGCTGCGCAATAGCAAGTGTGATCTCCTTTTCAATTACTTCGCCCTTTGAAGCACCTCCATCCTCACCACCATGCCCCGCATCAATGACAATTTTCATGCCACCAAGTGGGTCCGGTAAGAAGAAGTTACGGTCCGAAGCATTCGTCTCATATGCCACGACCACTATACTCATTAGCATAATTACTCCTAGTGCAAGCCAGCGCTTCACCCATATCCACCACCCTTTTACATATAGTGTACGAAAATAGTGATGGAACTATGCTAGAAAGTAAAAAAAACTCCCAAGCATAAGCTTGAGAGTTTGAAACGAATATTCCGTAGATTAACGTTTTGAGAACTGAGGTGCACGACGAGCGCCGCGTAGACCTGGTTTTTTACGTTCTTTCATGCGTGAATCACGAGTAAGTAATCCAGCAGATTTTAGTGCAGCACGGAAGTCTGGGTCTACTTGAAGTAGAGCACGAGCGATACCGTGACGTACAGCACCAGCTTGACCAGTGTATCCACCACCGTTAACGTTTACGTGGATATCATAGCTTCCTGTAGTTTCAGTAGCTACTAATGGTTGTTTAATTACTTCACGTAATGCAGCGAATGGTACGTACTCTTCGATTTCACGTTTGTTGATAACAATTTTACCTGTACCTGGTACTAAACGTACGCGAGCTACAGAGCTTTTACGGCGACCAGTGCCGATGTATTGAACTTGTGCCAAAGTAATATCCTCCTCTTAATTTATATTATCCGCGAAGCTCGTATGCTTCTGGTTTTTGTGCAGCATGTGGGTGCTCTGTTCCAGTGTAAACGTTTAGTTTACCGAACATTTTGCGACCTAAAGAGTTTTTAGGAAGCATCCCTTTAATAGCTAATTCGAGCATTCTTGTTGGGTACTTCTCTAACATTTCACCAGCAGTACGAGTTTTTAAACCACCTGCAAATTGAGTATGGTGACGGTAAAGTTTACCCTCTAATTTGTTACCAGTTAAATGGATTTTGTCAGCGTTGATGATGATTACGTGATCACCTGTGTCAACGTTTGGTGTGAATGTTGGTTTATGTTTACCACGTAAGATTGCAGCTACTTCAGAAGCTAAACGTCCAAGAGTTTGGCCTTCTGCATCAACTACTAACCATTTACGGTCTACTTCGTGACCTTTAGCCATGAATGTTGTACGCATGTATATATCCTCCTAATCAATTCGATTACCGTTATTTTTCATTAGACTACACTATAAGTTTCGGGGCTTATTTGTGGTGGTAATGAAAATACCATCTGTTATCATATAATGAATGACTTTTAAAGTCAAGTAATTTCATTAAACACCTGGTGATGTTGTACAGGGTAAATGACCATATTTACCTAGGCTTAGATGCACCCCCTTTTATATTACGATTTCACGTTAAACGTCAAAATATAATCCATGTACAAGCTTAGTTAATAGAACACTTTTTCAAGGTATAAACCTTGTGGTGGTGCGGTTTTACCAGCTTTATCGCGATTCATCGATGCTACGACCTTTTCTACATCGACAATCTCGCGTCGTCCGATACCAACCTCCCATAAAGTACCTGCAATGATGCGCACCATATTATATAGGAAACCACTACCTTCGATAATCATATGTAGCTCTTCTCCATGCCACTCAAACTCTAGTGTATAAACTGTTCGCACCTTATCTTGCACACTTGTATTAGCCGCACAGAAGCATGAGAAATCGTGCGTACCTATTATCGCTTGTGCCGCCTCCTGCATGGCTGCAACGTCAGGCTTCTGGCCATTCGTCTCTACCGTGTAATGTCTGCGAAATGGACTTTGTATAGACTCACATGACCAAATATAACGATAGCGCTTTCCTGTCACACTATAACGCGCATGAAAATCAGTAGCGACGTCTTCCATTGTTAATATCCGAATATCCCTTGGTAACTGAACATTCAGTGCCTTCATATACTTTTCTATCGGGATAGTAAGCCGCGTATCAAAATGGAGTGTTTGCCCAGTTGCATGCACTCTTGCATCCGTACGACCACTTGCAGTCACCTTCACCTTGTCCCCTTTATGCATGGTGGCAAGTACACGCTCAAGTTCTGCTTGTACCGTACGCTCTCCAGGCTGTACTTGGTAGCCAGAAAATTGCGTTCCATCATAACTAATTATTGCTTTTAATCGTCGCATAAAGTTACTCCTTTTAACTTCTATAGAAGAATAGTAAAGCAGCCATTGCTACTAATAATACAAGAGCAAATGTATCGCCCATATCCCACTTCAGCTGGCGATACCGAGTACGACCTTCGCCCCCGCGGTAGCCACGTACTTCCATTGCCGTCGCCAAATCCTCCGCGCGTTTAAAAGCACTCACAAATAGAGGGACTAATAGTGGGACAACCGCCTTAATACGATCTTTTATTGGTCCTGAGGACAAATCCGATCCACGTGCCATTTGTGCCTTCATAATTTTATCTGTCTCATCCATTAATGTTGGAATAAAGCGCAGAGAAATCGACATCATAAGGGCCAACTCATGTACAGGTACTTTCACTTTTTTTAATGGGTTTAGTAGCACTTCAATACCATCCGTAATTGAAATCGGGGACGTAGTTAACGTTAAAATTGATGTCATAAATACTAATACAAGGAAACGTACTGAAATAAATAGCCCTTGTCGAACGCCTTCTTCATAAACTGTAATAAATTTCCAATCTAATAATATGTCGCCTTCCTTCGTCATAAAAATATGAAGTAGGAACGTAAAAACCATTAAAAATAGTACGGGCTTCAAGCCGTTTATTAAAAAATACAAGCGAATACGTGATACTAAAACAATCAATAAGGTAAATGCGAGTAACATTGCATACGTTAACGTATTATTTGCCAAAAATACAATAATGATAAATGCAAATACGAATAGTAGCTTTGATCGTGGATCTAGCTTATGCACAAAGGAATTTCCTGGAAGGAAGCGCCCGAAAATCATTTTTTCCATCATGATTCCGCACGCTCCTTTCTTAGCAAGCAGGCTATTTCATTTGCAAGTTCTTCTTCTGTTAAACAAACCTTCGATAGTGATGAATTCATCATCTTTTCAATTTTATGTTGGAAGCGTACAATACGTGGTGGTTCTAAACGAAATTCCTTTAATATCTGAACTTCCTTAAAAATTTCACGGGGCGTTCCTCTCAACACATTTTTCCCCTCATGCATAATGACAATATTGTCTGCATAACGCGCTGCATCTTCCATACTGTGCGTGACAAGAATTGTCGTTAAGCCCCGTTCCTGATGCAATGCATAAAACATATCCATAATCTCTTTTTGCCCACGTGGATCTAGTCCAGCCGTTGGTTCGTCTAAAACAATGACTTCAGGCTCCATTGCTAGTACACCAGCAATTGCGACGCGACGCATTTGTCCACCTGATAAATCAAATGGTGACTTTTCAAGTACATTTTCCGGCAGACCAACTAATCGGACAAGCTCTCTTGCACGAATTTCAGCCTCTTTCTCCGAAACACCAAAATTCATTGGGCCAAACATAATATCCTTTAACACTGTTTCTTCAAAAAGCTGATGCTCAGGAAATTGAAAAACAATGCCTACCTTTTGTCGCACAGCTTTTAAATTTTTCGCTTTTTTTCCAGCTACAACAATCCTGTCTCCAATATGGACCTCACCGGCAGTTGGCTTTAAAAGCGCATTAAAATGCTGAAGAATTGTGGATTTACCAGAGCCGGTATGTCCGATAATGGCTTGATACGTATGTGATGGAATGTCAAAATTCACATCAAACAATGCCCGTTTTTCAAAAGGTGTACCTTGTGCATAGGCATAGCTTACTTGTTGAAGTTTGATGTCCATAAATCATTCACCAACTCTTCTTCTGTCATATGTTGTCCCATTAATGGAACACCTTCCTTTTGCAATAACTTTGATAACTTCATGGCGAACGGTAAATCGAGTCCTAACTCGACGAGCTTGTCCCCAAACGCAAAAATTTCCGCGGGTGTCCCCTCTGCAAATTTCTTACCATCATTCATGAAAAGGACCCGGTCTGCAAGCATAGCTTCTTCTAAATCATGCGTAATGGATAACACCGTTAAACCTGTTTCTGCACGTAATGTTTGAACCGTTTGTAACACCTCAGCGCGGCCTTGTGGGTCTAACATGGATGTAGCTTCGTCCAAGATAAGCAATTTTGGTTTTAGTGCTAGTGCTCCCGCAATGGCTACACGTTGCTTTTGACCACCCGATAGATGGTGCGGTTCATGATCTAAAAAGCTACCCATCTTTACTTGCTCAAGGGCTGCATGCACACGTTTTACCATCACTTCAAACGGCACACCGTTATTTTCAAGCGCAAAGGCAACGTCATCCTGTACCGTAGCACCAACAAACTGGTTATCAGGATTTTGAAACACCATACCCATTTGTGAACGGCTGTCCCATAAATTTTCTTCACTCAGTATTTGACGTAATATACGAACATCCCCTTGTTGCGGGAATAATAAGCCATTCATTAATTTTGCAATTGTTGATTTGCCAGAGCCATTATGACCGACAATGGCGATCCATTCCCCTTCCTGAACAGCAAAGCTCACATTTTCTACAGCATTGCGGCTTCCTGTATCATCCGGTGTATAGGAAAACGTTACATTATTTAACGATAAGATTTCGGGCATCTCTAGTTCTCCTCTCCTCTCTACATGCTCAGCTCTACTAACTAACTTACACTGTTTTATGTATGTATTCTACCACAATCAATATGTCGATATAAAAAAAAGCACCATCAATTGGCGCTGTCCTATACTTCCCTAAAATAATAAAAAAGCGCGCACCTCATTCGATAGAAATGCGCTAGTCGTTACATTTACAAGAAACACGGGTGCTCAAGCCCTTGATCTTTTTGAATGAGGTGCGGAGAGCTAAACGAGACGCCACACAAATGTGTCCGCTCATCATAACGCTCAGCTTAATTATTTGTCGTATAAATCTTATAAAGAAAGAGGGTGGTGGTCCACCCTCTTCACCACTTGTTTTCTCTTATGATTAAACTAGTTCAATCACAACAACAGGTGCACCGTCACCACGACGGGGACCTACTTTAAGAATACGAGTGTAACCACCTTGACGTTCTGCATAACGTGGTGCAACATCATCAAATAGCTTTTGAAGCGCAAATGAAGTTGTTTCGTTACCTTCTTCGTCAGTAGTTGTTACTAGTTCACGACGGATGAATGCAGCAGCTTGACGGCGTGCATGTAAATCTCCGCGTTTACCTAAAGTAATCATTTTTTCAACAGCTTTACGTACTTCTTTAGCGCGAGCCTCAGTAGTTTCGATACGCTCGTTGATGATTAAATCAGTAGCTAAGTCACGTAACATCGCTTTACGTTGAGAACTTGTACGACCAAGTTTTCTGTAACCCATGGATGTTTCCCTCCTTTATAGAAAATATCTGATCTTGTTAATTAGTTTAAATCGCTTAGTCTTCTTTGCGTAATCCTAAACCAAGCTCTTCTAACTTCGCTTTTACTTCTTCTAGTGACTTACGTCCAAGGTTACGGACTTTCATCATATCGTCTTCTGACTTATTCGCTAGTTCTAATACTGTATTAATACCAGCGCGTTTTAAGCAGTTATAAGAACGAACAGAAAGATCAAGTTCTTCGATAGTCATCTCTAAAACTTTTTCTTTTTGATCCTCTTCTTTTTCGACCATGATTTCAGCAGTTTGTGCCTCATCAGTCATGCCAACGAAGATGTTAAGATGCTCGGTTAAAATTTTTGCTCCAAGCGAAATCGCCTCTTTCGGACCGATGCTACCATCTGTCCACACATCAAGAGAAAGTTTATCGTAGTCAGAAGACTGACCTACACGAGTATTTTCCACTTGGAAATTGACGCGTGATACTGGAGTGTAAATAGAGTCGATCGGGATCACGCCGATAGGAAGATCCTCACGTTTGTTTTGATCAGCAGGAGTGTAACCACGGCCGCGTTGAGCGTACATACGCATACGTAAATGACCGTTTTTAGCGATTGTTGCAATATATAGATCTGGGTTTAAAATTTCTACGTCACTGTCATGTGTAATGTCAGCAGCCGTAACTGTACCATCGCCCTTTACATCAATCTCAATAACTTTTTCTTCGTCAGAGTAGATTTTAAGAGCAAGTTTTTTCACGTTCAAAATAATTGAAGCCACATCTTCTACTACGCCTTCCACAGTTGAGAATTCGTGAAGAACGCCATCAATTTGAATTGAAGTGACAGCAGCCCCTGGTAATGAAGACAGAAGGATACGACGTAAAGAATTACCCAAAGTGTTTCCATATCCGCGTTCAAGCGGTTCTACAACAAACTTTCCATATTTGGAATCTTCGCTGATCTCCACCGTTTCAATCTTTGGTTTTTCAATTTCGATCATTTCATTTACCCTCCCTCAAAACATCGAATGTATAGGTTCTTTCCATCATAGATTCGATCGTCATTGACGTATCGTTAGTTATCTGCACAAGACAGTCTGTACAAAAAATGATGTTCTCATACAATATGAGACGCACCCATTACACGCGACGACGTTTTGGCGGACGGCAACCATTGTGAGGAACTGGAGTAACGTCTTTAATAGCAGTTACTTCTAAACCAGCAGCTTGAAGTGCACGAATTGCAGCTTCACGACCAGCACCAGGACCTTTAACAGTTACTTCCAACGTTTTCAGACCATGTTCAAGGGATGTTTTAGCAGCAGTTTCTGCAGCCATTTGAGCAGCGAATGGTGTAGATTTACGTGAACCACGGAAACCAAGAGCACCAGCACTTGACCAAGATACAGCGTTACCTTGCATATCTGTAATCGTTACGATTGTATTGTTAAATGTAGAACGAATGTGTGCAATACCAGATTCGATATTCTTTTTCACACGACGTTTACGAGTTTGTTGTTTACGAGCCATGTTAAGAAGGAACCTCCTTTACCGATTATTTTTTCTTGTTCGCAACTGTTTTACGAGGACCTTTACGCGTACGCGCATTGTTCTTCGTATTTTGACCACGAACAGGTAAACCACGACGGTGACGGATACCACGGTTACAACCGATTTCCATCAAGCGTTTGATATTTAATGAAGTTTCGCGACGTAAGTCACCTTCAAGTTTATAAGAGTCTAATTGTTCACGGATTTTGTTTAACTCATCTTCAGTTAAGTCGCGTACGCGAGTATCTTCAGAGATACCTGCATCAGCTAATACTTTCTGAGCCGAAGTTTTACCAATACCGTAAATGTAAGTTAATGAAATTACCACGCGTTTGTCGCGAGGAATGTCAACACCAGAAATACGTGCCATGTACGTTGTGCACCTCCTTTATAATCAACCTTGTTTTTGTTTGTGTTTAGGATTTTCACAGATTACCATTACTTTACCGCGTCGGCGAATTACTTTACATTTTTCGCAGATCGGTTTCACAGATGGTCTCACTTTCATCTAACCTAACCTCCTTAGTAGTCCGGAGCGCAAAAGATTATTTAAAACGGTATGTGATACGACCGCGAGTTAAATCATAAGGAGATAACTCAATAGTAACCTTATCTCCAGGTAGAATGCGGATAAAGTGCATACGAATCTTACCAGATACGTGTGCTAAAATCACATGTCCATTTTCTAATTCTACCTTAAACATCGCGTTTGGCAAAGTCTCAACAACTGTCCCTTCGACTTCAATTACATCATCTTTCGCCATCTACTCTGTCTCCTCTCTATATGCAAATTAAAGTTCTCATCGTTACATCAAACGGATATATCTGCTGCAACTATAGAAGCAACCTCGTTTCAACATATGTTTGGATTGTATGAGAGATGTTTGAAAGACGCTCGTCTGGTTTCGCTTCACACAATCCACGGAATAGACAGAACCAGTAAGAGCACTGAATCTTCCATGTTTACACGAATACCGGAATGTCTTGGATGAGATATTCATACCCGTTACACAGATGCTTCCACGAAACCCATTATACCCTCTCAAAAGTAATGTTGCACTTTTTAAAAGAAATATATACCGGGCACAATATGCTTTTGCAACTCTCAAAAAAATTATGTTTCGTTGTTGCTTCCGCATGCCTCCCGCGGAAGCAGTACTCTGCGCCCGGAGCCGGGTATCAGCTGCGGCTGCTCCGTAATAGAGCATCAAGATCAGCAAACACTTTATTAATATCTTGCTGTCCATCTATATTTGTTAACACACCTTTTGCTTCATAGAAGTCAAGTAAAGGTTGTGCTTGATTCATATTTACTTCCAGACGGTTTGTAACCGTTTCAGGATTATCATCCGCACGTGTATAAAGCTCGCCACCATCTTTATCACATTTTCCTTCCTCAGCTGGAGGATTGAAAATTAGGTGATAAGAAGTTCCGCAAGTTTTACAAATACGACGACCTGTTAAACGAGCAATTAGCTCCTCTTTTTCAACTTGAATGTTTAACGTATGCTCAATCGCTTTGCCCAGATCAGCAAGAATGCTATCTAAAGCTTCAGCTTGAGGAACAGTACGTGGGAAACCATCTAATAAGAATCCCTTTTCACAATCAGGTTTAGCAAGTCGCTCACGAACAATACCAATCGTCACTTCATCAGGTACTAGTGCACCTTGATCCATAAACGATTTAGCCTGTAAGCCTAGTTCTGTACCATCTTTAATAGCAGTACGGAACATATCGCCTGTAGAAATATGAGGAATCGCGTACTTCTCAACAATTTTATCTGCCTGTGTACCTTTACCAGCACCTGGCAGACCCATTAAAATGATATTCATACGGAAATATTCCTCCCACAAAGTTTGCTGATTTCAGGAAACGAGCAAACGTTCCCTAAAAACCAACGTTATTTCATAAAGCCTTTGTAGTGACGTTTAACAAGTTGAGACTCTAGCTGTTTCATCGTTTCTAGCGCTACGCCGACTACGATAATTATACTAGTACCACCGATTTGCACTGATGCAGGTAGATTCATAAAGTTTATGAATATAATCGGCATTACAGAAATAACAGTTAAGAAAATCGCTCCGACAAATGTCAAACGATATAACACACTTGTTAAATACGTTTGAGTGTTTTCACCCGGACGAATACCTGGAATGTAAGCACCCTGTTTTTTCAAGTTATCTGCCACATTTTCTGGGTTCACTTGTACGAACGCATAGAAATATGTGAACGCGATGATCAATGCAACGTAAACAATCATCCCAACAGGTTTTGTATTATCAAACGTGCTTTCAATGAATGTTGTCACAGCATTTTCACCAAAGAACGGAACTAACGTACGAGGTGTCATAATAAACGCTGATGCAAAGATTACCGGAATAACCCCTGCAGCATTTACTTTTAACGGTAAGTGCGTTTGTTGACCACCTGTTTGTTGATTACGTCCAGTAACTCGTTTAGCATATTGAATTGGAATTTTACGTAGTGCTTGTTGCACATAGATAACACCAACTACAATAGCAAGTAAGATTAAAACAAGTAATGCAAGGACAATGATGTTAATAAACAGTTCATCACCTGCACCCTCGATTTGTTGTGCGTAAATTTGGTTTGCTGCTGTAGGTAATGCGGCAACGATACCTGCGAAGATAACAACGGAAATACCATTACCTACACCATGAGCAGTAATTTGTTCAGCAAGCCATACAAGGAATGCTGTACCCGCTGTCAATACGATTGAAATTGTAACATATGTTAAAATTCCTTCTTCTTTAATCAATGATCCGCCATACATTTTATTGAAACCAAATGACATCGCGAATGATTGGATAAAAGCAAGAACAATAGTAAAGTAACGAGTAAATTGTGCAAGTTTACGTCTTCCGACTTCACCTTGCTTTGCCCACTCAGCAAATTTCGGTACTACGTCCATTTGCAATAACTGAACAATGATTGAAGCTGTGATGTAAGGCATAATCCCCATCGCAAAGATAGAGAAGTTGCTCAGAGCACCACCGCCGAAAGTATTGAGGAAACCAACGAGGTTAAACTCATCAGTTGCCTTTAATACATTAGCGTCAACGTTCGGTACTGGAACGAAAGTTCCAATACGAAAAACGATTAACATTAAAAGAGTGAAAATGATTTTATTTCTTATATCTCGAACACGCATAAAGTTAGAGATTGTCTGAAACATTAAATCACCTCAGTAGTTCCGCCGGCATTTTCAATTGCTTCTTTAGCCGAAGCTGAGAATTTATGAGCTTTTACTGTAAGCTTTTTGTTAAGAGTTCCGTTTCCAAGAACTTTAATTCCAGCTTTTTCATTGCTCACTAAACCTGTTTCAAGTAATAATGCAGTTGTTACTTCTGCACCATCTTCGAAACGATTTAATGTGTCAAGATTAACGATCGCGTACTCTTTACGGTTAATGTTAGTAAAGCCGCGTTTCGGTAAACGACGGAATAAAGGGTTTTGACCACCTTCGAATCCTGGGCGTACACCGCCGCCAGAACGAGAGTTTTGACCTTTATGACCTCTACCTGCAGTTTTACCGTTACCAGAACCGATACCGCGACCTACGCGGTTACGTACTTTACGGGAACCTTCTGCTGGTTTTAACTCATGAAGTTTCATATTGGATGGCACCTCCTTGTTCGTTAATTAAAAATTAGTTTTCTTTTACAGTAACTAAGTGAGCTACTACATCAAGCATACCGCGAGTTGCTGCATTATCAGCTTTCTCTACAGTTTGGTTTAATTTACGTAAACCTAAAGCTTCAATAGTTTTGCGTTGTGCTGGTTTAGAACCAATCACAGATTTTGTAAGGGTAATTTCTAATTTGTTAGCCATTATTATTCCCCCCTTATCCTAATATTTCTTCCACTGATTTACCACGTAATTTTGCTACGTCCTCTACGCGTTTTAATTCAGTTAAACCTTGAACAGTTGCACGAACCATGTTGATTGGTGTATTTGATCCAAGTGATTTTGAAAGAATATCAGTAATACCAGCTAGTTCTAGTACAGCACGTACTGGACCACCAGCGATAACCCCTGTACCAGGAGCAGCAGGTTTGATTAGGATTTCTCCCGCACCGAAGCGACCAAGCACTAAGTGTGGAGTTGTTCCACCAACACGTGGCACTTCTACTAAGTTTTTCTTCGCATCTTCAACAGCTTTACGGATAGCATCTGGAACCTCTTGAGCTTTACCAGTACCAAAACCTACATGACCGTTTCTATCGCCAACAACAACTAGTGCTGTGAAGCGGAAGCGACGTCCACCTTTAACAACTTTTGCAACACGGTTAATAGTAACTACGCGTTCTTCAAGTTCTCCAAGTTTGTTTGCGTCAATTCGACTCATGAAATGTGTCCCTCCTTCTTATTAAAATTCTAAACCGTTCTCACGTGCAGCTTCAGCTAAAGCTTTCACACGTCCATGATATAAGTAACCACCACGGTCAAAAACTATAGCAGTAATATTTTTTTCCGCAGCGCGTTTCGCGATTGTTTCACCGATTTTTGATGCAGCTTCTACGTTGCTACCAACACCTTCAAAACCATTTTCTTGAGAAGATGCGCTAACAATAGTTACGCCTGCTACGTCATCGATAAGTTGAGCGTAGATGTTCTTGTTAGAACGGAATACGTTTAAGCGAGGAAGCTCAGCAGTACCCGAAATTTTAGAACGAACTCGCGCATGACGTTTTTTACGAACTTGATTTTTATCCTGTTTCGTAATCACAAGGGTCACTCCTTTCTAATGCTTAAGCAGCATTATTTACCTGTTTTACCTTCTTTACGACGAACGTATTCGCCTTCGTAACGGATACCTTTACCTTTGTAAGGCTCTGGTGGACGAACGTCACGGATGTTAGATGCAAGAGCGCCAACGCGTTCTTTGCTAATACCTTTAACGATGATTTTAGTATTAGTAGGAACTTCTACTTCTAGACCATCTTCAGGTGTGAACTCAACTGGGTGAGAGTAACCTACGTTAAGAACAAGTTTTTTCCCTTGTAATTGCGCACGGTAACCTACACCGATTAGTTCTAATGATTTTTCGAAACCTGCAGAAACACCAGTAATCATGTTCGCTAAAAGCGCACGAGTTGTACCGTGGTTTGTGCGGTGTTCTTTTGAATCAGAAGGACGAGATACAGAGATCGCATTACCTTCTTGCTCAATTTTCATATCTTGGTGGAAAGAACGAACAAGTTCGCCTTTAGGACCTTTAACAGTAACAGTGTTGTCAGCTGCAACAGTAACAGTTACGTTAGCTGGTACCTCGATAATTTTTTTACCTACACGAGACATTTAGTTGCACCTCCATTCATTTATAGCTAATTACCAAACGTATGCTAGAACTTCGCCGCCAACTTGTTTAGCGCGAGCTTCTTTATCTGTTAATAAACCTTGTGAAGTTGACACTAAAGCGATACCAAGACCGTTCAGTACTTTAGGAACTTCATTTGTTTTAGCATATACACGTAGACCTGGTTTAGAAATACGTTTTAAGCCAGTGATAACGCGTTCGTTATCTTTACCGTATTTTAAGAAGATACGGATAATTCCTTGCTTGTTGTCTTCCACGTATTCTACGTCACGTACGAAACCTTCACGCTTTAAAATTTCAGCGATTTCTTTTTTCACGTTGGAAGCCGGTACTTCTAACTTCTCGTGACGAACCATGTTCGCATTACGAATGCGAGTCAGCATATCTGCAATCGGATCAGTCATTGTCATTACATTTACCTCCTTCCCAAATTAGGGGATTACCAGCTGGCTTTTTTCACGCCAGGAATTTGTCCCTTATATGCAAGTTCTCGGAAACAAATACGGCAAAGTTTGAATTTGCGATATACAGAGTGTGGACGGCCACAGCGTTCACAACGTGTATATTCTTGCACTTTAAACTTTTGCTTACGTTGTTGTTTAACGATCATAGATTTTTTAGCCACGTTTTCGCCCTCCTTGTTTAAATTACTTTTGGAACGGCATACCGAATTGTGTCAATAACTCGCGAGATTCTTCGTCAGAGTTCGCTGTCGTTACGATCACGATGTCCATACCGCGTACTTTTGAAACTTTATCGTAATCGATTTCTGGGAAAATTAGTTGCTCTTTAACACCTAAAGTGTAGTTACCGCGACCATCGAATGCTTTTTTAGAAACACCACGGAAGTCACGTACACGAGGAAGTGAAATTGAAATTAATTTGTCCAAGAATTCATACATACGCTCACCGCGTAATGTAACTTTAGCACCGATAGGCATACCTTCACGTAAACGGAAACCAGCGATCGATTTTTTCGCTTTAGTTACAACTGGTTTTTGACCAGTGATAATTGTTAATTCTTCTACAGCTGCATCTAATGCTTTTGAGTTTTGAACAGCGTCACCAACACCCATGTTGATAACGATTTTGTCAACTTTCGGCAATTGCATAACTGATTTATAACCAAACTTGCTCATAAGAGCAGGTGAAACTTCATTTAAATATTTTTCTTTTAGGCGGCTCATGTGTGTACCTCCCTTCTTTTATTTACTAATTAGTCGATTACTGCACCTGTTTTTTTTGCAACACGAACTTTTTTACCGTTTTCGATTTTATAACCTACACGAGTCGGCTCGCCAGATTTAGGATCGATTAGCATTACGTTCGAAACGTGAATTGCAGCCTCTTGGCTTACAATCCCACCTTGTGGATTCAATTGATTAGGTTTAACGTGTTTTTTCACGATATTTACACCTTCAACAAGAACGCGATCTTGTTTAGGGAAAGCAGCTAGGATTACTCCTTCTTTGCCTTTGTCCTTACCAGTGATAACCTTAACCTTGTCACCTTTTTTTACATGCATGCTGTCGCACCTCCTTGATTGGCACTATCATGAAATTAAAGAACTTCTGGAGCTAGAGAAACGATTTTCATGAAGTTGCTGTCACGTAATTCACGTGCAACAGGTCCGAAAATACGAGTTCCGCGTGGTGATTTATCATCACGAATAATTACACAAGCATTTTCATCAAATTTGATGTACGTACCGTCTTTACGACGAACGCCTGATTTAGTACGAACGATAACAGCTTTAACAACGTCACCCTTCTTGACAACGCCACCTGGTGTTGCTTTCTTAACTGTACAAACAACGATATCACCGATGTTAGCAGTTTTACGGCCAGAGCCACCAAGCACTTTAATTGTAAGAACTTCACGTGCACCTGAGTTGTCAGCAACTTTCATACGACTTTCTTGTTGGATCACTTAGGTTACCTCCCTTCGGAAATTGGTTGTTCCGAAATAGTTATTAAATAATAACCGCTTTTTCTACAACTTCAACTAGACGGAATCGTTTAGTAGCTGATAGCGGGCGAGTCTCCATGATACGTACGATATCACCGATTTTCGCTTGGTTTTGCTCATCATGAGCCTTAAACTTTTTAGAGTATTTTACACGTTTACCATAAAGCTTATGCTTTTTGTGAGTTTCAACTAAAACAGAAATAGTTTTGTCCATTTTATCTGAAACTACGCGGCCCGTGTAAACTTTGCGTTGATTACGCTCAGTCATACTTGAAAACCTCCTTTATCAGTTATTTTCACTGATTTCTCTTTCACGAATAACAGTTTTCATACGCGCGATTGCTTTACGCACTTCGCGAATACGAGCTGTGTTTTCTAATTGACCAGTCGCCAATTGGAAGCGAAGGTTGAAAAGCTCTTCTTTCAGTGATTTCACTTTTAATTCAATTTCAGAAGTGGCAAGGTCACGGATTTCATTAGCTTTCATTAGATTCACCACCAGTTTCTTGACGTTTTACGATCTTACATTTCACAGGAAGCTTATGTGATGCTAAACGAAGTGCTTCACGTGCGATCTCTTCAGATACACCAGCAATTTCGAACATTACTTTTCCTGGTTTTACTACTGCTACCCAACCTTCAGGAGAACCTTTACCAGAACCCATGCGGACTTCTAGAGGTTTTTTAGTGTAAGGTTTATGTGGGAAGATTTTAATCCAAACTTTACCGCCACGTTTCATGTAACGAGTCATCGCGATACGAGCAGCTTCGATTTGACGGTTAGTAATCCAGCTAGCAGTTTGAGCTTGTAAGCCCCACTCGCCGAATGATACTTCTTTACCGCCTTTCGCTTCGCCACGCATGTTTCCGCGGTGTTCACGACGGTATTTTACGCGTTTAGGCAATAACATATTATTTGCCTCCTTCCACAGATTTCTTCGTAGGAAGAACTTCACCACGGTAGATCCATACTTTAACGCCTAATTTACCGTAAGTAGTGTCAGCTTCTGCGTGTGCATAATCAATGTCAGCACGTAGAGTATGAAGTGGAACAGTTCCTTCGCTATAGTGTTCAGCACGCGCGATATCAGCGCCACCTAAACGACCAGATACTTGTGTTTTAATTCCTTTTGCACCAGCACGGATTGTGCGTTGGATCGCTTGCTTTTGCGCACGACGGAATGATACACGGTTTTCTAATTGACGAGCGATGTTTTCAGCTACTAGACGAGCGTCAAGATCAGCACGTTTAATTTCGATGATGTTGATGTGTACACGTTTACCAGTTAAATCGCCAAGGTATTTACGAAGATTTTCAACTTCAGTACCACCTTTACCGATTACCATACCTGGTTTCGCAGTGTGAATTGTAATGTTTACACGGTTTGCAGCACGTTCGATTTCAACTTTAGAAACTGAAGCGTCTTTAAGAGCCGTTTCAATATATTTACGCACTTTGATGTCTTCGTGAAGTAGAGTTGCATAGTCTTTTTCAGCGTACCATTTTGACTCCCAGTCACGAATAATACCAATGCGCAGTCCTATTGGATGTACTTTTTGACCCACGGATTAGCCCTCCTTCTTCTCAGATACCACTAGAGTAATGTGGCTTGTGCGTTTGTTAATTGCGCTTGCACGTCCTTGTGCACGTGGACGGAAACGTTTTAATGTTGGACCTTCATCAACGAATACTTCAGAAACTACTAAAGAGTTGATGTCAAGATCGTAGTTGTGCTCAGCATTAGCAACTGCAGATTTTAATACTTTCTCAACGACTGGAGACGCCGCTTTTGGAGTATGACGTAAAATCGCAACTGCTTCACCAACTTGCTTACCTCGGATTAAGTCTACAACTAGACGTACTTTACGAGGAGCAATGCGTATTGTGCGAGCGATAGCTTTAGCTTGTGTCATTAGGATTTACCTCCTCTCAAAATTAGCGTCTTGTTTTCTTGTCGTCTGCACCGTGACCTTTGTAAGTACGTGTCGGTGCGAATTCACCAAGTTTGTGACCTACCATATCTTCTGTTACGTATACAGGAACATGTTTACGTCCATCATATACAGCAATCGTTAAACCGATGAAAGTCGGGAAAATTGTAGAACGGCGAGACCAAGTTTTGATAACTTGTTTTTTCTCAGAAGCCTCTTGTGCTTCCACTTTTTTCATTAAGTGGTCATCGACAAAAGGTCCTTTTTTCAAGCTGCGACCCATGTAGGAACCTCCCTCTGTGATTCCACCACGGCTCTCACATAGAACCGTAGTTTAACCACTTTATTTTTTACGACTACGGATGATGAATTTATCCGATTTGTTTTTCTTCTTGCGAGTTTTGTAACCAAGTGTTGGTTTACCCCAAGGAGTCATTGGTGATTTACGTCCGATTGGAGAACGTCCTTCACCACCACCGTGTGGGTGATCGTTAGGGTTCATTACAGAACCACGAACAGTTGGGCGTTTACCTAACCAACGAGAACGACCAGCTTTACCGATGTTTACAAGTTCGTGTTGTTCGTTACCAACTTGACCGATTGTAGCGCGGCAAGTAGCAAGAATTAAACGTACTTCACCTGATTGAAGACGTACGATAACGTATTTATCTTCACGACCAAGTACTTGAGCTGAAGTACCAGCTGAACGTACTAATTGGCCACCTTTACCAGGTTTTAACTCGATGTTATGGATTGTTGTACCCATTGGAATGTTTGCTAATGGTAATGCATTACCTGCTTTAATATCAGCATCTGGACCAGATACGATTGTTTGACCAACCTCTAGACCTTTTGGTGCTAAGATGTAAGCTTTTGCTCCATCAGCGTAGTTGATTAATGCGATATTCGCAGAGCGGTTTGGATCATATTCAATAGTAGCAACTTTTGCCGGAATGCCATCTTTAATTCGTTTGAAATCGATGACACGGTATTGCTTCTTATGACCACCACCGTGATGACGAACAGTGATTTTACCTTGGTTGTTACGACCAGCTTTGCGTTTAATTGGTGCAAGCAACGATTTCTCAGGCTTGTTAGTTGTAATTTCCGCAAAGTCTAATGACGTCATATTACGACGCCCATTAGTGGTAGGTTTATACTTTTTAATCGCCATGTGTTTTCCCTCCTTCTTGATTGTTCAAATCATATATCCCTAAAGGATTACATTTCGAATAATTCGATGTCTTTGCTGTCCGCAGTTAATTTAACAATCGCTTTACGACGTTTGTTAGTGTAACCACCATAACGGCCAACGCGTTTGAATTTACCTTTGTAGTTAAGAACGTTTACTTTCTCAACTTCTACACCAAAGATTTCTTCTACAGCGTCTTTTACTTGAGTTTTGTTAGCGCGAGTGTCTACTTCGAAAGTATACTTTTTCTCTGCCATAAGTTCTGAAGAACGCTCAGTAATGACCGGACGTTTTAAAATATCACGTGCTTCCATTATCCAAGCACCTCCTCAACTTTTTCTACTGCAGCTTTAGTGAATACAACTTTTTCATGACCTAAAAGATCAAGAACGTTGATTCCGTTTGCAGTTAAAACTGTTATACCAGGGATGTTACGAGCAGATAGTGCTACGTTTTCATCTAGGTCAGCAGTTACGAATAAAGATTTTTTCTCTAAAGAAAGATCTTTAAGGATTTTTGTGAATTCTTTTGTTTTTGGTGCTGCTAGTGTAAGAGCATCAAGAACTAAGAAGTTTTGTTCTACAACTTTAGCTGATAAAGCCGATTTAAGAGCTAAGCGACGAACTTTTTTAGGTAATTTATAAGAGTAGCTACGTGGAGTTGGACCGAATACGATACCACCGCCGCGCCATTGTGGAGAACGGATAGAACCTTGACGAGCACGACCAGTTCCTTTTTGACGCCATGGTTTACGACCACCACCAGCAACTTCAGAACGGTTTTTAACCTTATGATTACCTTGACGAAGAGAAGCGCGTTGTGCAACTACTGCGTCGAATAATACTGCTTCATTTGGCTCGATTCCGAAGATCGCTTCGTTTAACTCGATTTCACCAACTGAAGCACCTGTTTGACTAAGTACAGATACTTTTGTCATTCCTGTTTCCTCCTTTCTCGAAGTGATTAGTTAGCTTTAATTGCAGTTTTAACTGTAATTAGAGCTTTTTTAGAACCAGGAACATTACCTTTAACAAGTAGTAGGTTACGTTCCGCATCAACTTTCACGATTTCTAAGTTTTGGATTGTAACTACTGTGCCACCCATTTGACCAGGTAATTTCTTTTGTTTAAATACGCGGTTCGGAGCAACTGGACCCATTGAACCAGGACGACGGTGGTAACGAGAACCGTGGGCCATAGGACCACGAGATTGTCCGTGGCGTTTGATAACACCTTGGAAACCTTTACCTTTAGTAACGCCTGTTACATCAATTGCATCGCCTTCTGCGAAAATTTCTACTTTGACTTCTTGACCAACTTCGTATTCTTCAACGTTCACGTTGCGGAATTCACGAATGAAGCGCTTAGGAGCAGTATTCGCTTTTGCTACGTGACCTTGTTCTGGTTTGTTAGAAAGCTTCACTCGCTTATCTTCAAAACCAACTTGGATAGCTTCGTAGCCATCTGTATCAACAGTTTTCTTTTGAAGAACTACGTTTGGAGCAGCTTCGATAACTGTTACCGGGATTAAATCGCCGTTTTCAGCGAAAACTTGAGTCATACCAATTTTTCTACCTAAGATTCCTTTAGCCATTTGTCACACCTCCTGTAAGTTTAAAAAAGTTATATTGTTTTTACCATTAAAGTTTGATTTCGATATCAACGCCAGATGGTAAATCAAGTTTCATTAACGCATCAACAGTTTGTGGTGTTGGGTTAACGATATCGATCAGACGTTTATGCGTACGCATTTCGAATTGTTCACGAGAATCTTTGTACTTGTGAACAGCACGAAGAATTGTGTACACAGACTTCTCAGTTGGAAGTGGAATCGGACCTGATACACTTGCACCTGAACGTTTTGCAGTTTCCACAATTTTCTCAGCAGACTGATCTAAAATACGGTGATCATACGCTTTTAAACGGATACGAATCTTTTGTTTTGCCATTATTTTCCCTCCTTCTCGCCTATTTTCTAGACATTCTCCACGAAAATTTTCCCACACACCGCCATGGCAAAGCGGCCGGGTGTGTCGGCAACCTCTCGTTTCATCGCAGTCAAAGACCAACATTCAACATTATATACAATAAAAAAAGAATAAGCAAGTCTTTTCGCTAAATTCTTTTAAATGTTGTAGATATTCTTAACTACTAATATTTCTCGCTTATTTAAGCCGTTTACTAGTATATAAAATTTCTACGGACATTGCAACACTTAAGGCTATACTACAACTTATTCGGACATTTCAAACAATTAAACACTACCAAATATCTATGAGTAGTTTCTATAAAGACTCATGAAGTTGCTTACACAATCCTATATGTAGTGGTGTTGTGCATTGTTATTTATACTTGCTGAATCAGCTTTACTGCTACGTTAATAAAAAACAGTATGGAGCACCATACTGTTTTTGGAGTTTCTTCATATATATCTATTTATAAAGACTCTCGAATAACTTTTTTATAATAGCCGACAGAAAGTACAGCGAAGATAGCATATAACGCTATATAGCAACTCATAGCAATCCACAAAGGTGCTGTTAACTCTGAGCCGAATAAAAACCATCCTGACTTAACAGCAAAGTAACTATGCAGTAGCCCTATTATTAACGGAACACCAAAGTTAAAGGCTTGCTTCATATAAATACCCTTCATAATATCTTTTTCAGCGAAACCAATCTTTCTTAGTATCGTGTAAGAACCTCGCTCCTCTTCCGCCTCAGACATTTGCTTAAAGTACAAAATGCTACCCGTTGTCATTAAAAATGCTAAGCCTAAAAATGCTGTTGTAAATATCGTTATTCCCAAGGTTTCGATATTCTCTTTACGCTCACTCTCATAAGATGCTTGTATATAACTTTTCGTCTCACCTTCACTATCTATAGAAGGAATAACACCTGCACCCGATTGTATATATAATTTTTCAGCTAAAGCTAAATCTGTTTTTGATTTTAACATGATGGAAGTTTGTTTATGCCATAGTGTTTCATTCGATATTGCAGCTAACCTTTCAAACAATGTGTCTGTTACTACAAAAATTGGTCCTCCGCCACCAGCAGTCACAATACCACTGATAATACTTTCATTTTGTACATCTATGACATGAAGTGTTTCCTCGTGTTCGCCCACAGTTACTACAACGTCTCGATCCTTTTCCATCGGGAACATTTCAGCCATATAACCACCGTAATTCGTTAGAATAATATCATTTCCTGATATAGATGCATTGGATATACTTTGTTGATAATCAGAAAGTGGGATTGTATAGATAGTACCTTTCATATTATAAAATGGACTATCTTGTTGATCCTCTGGTAATAATTGCGCCACTGAAGCTGTAACAGCCTGTAAACGGTAATCAATTCTTTTATAAGCAATATTATTTTGCTCTAACTTTTGTAAGAATTCCTGCCCTTTATCTTCAAGTAAAATATAATCAGCCGGTACTTGGCTGTATGACGATGCTTCAGTCGAGTAGTATGAAATATAAGATAAAGTTGTAATCCCAAGTGATACGCCTGTTAAAACAGTAATAAGTGTCAATGATTTTGCGTTACTTTTCATGCGGTGCATAATTGGTGTTAATGCTAATACATCATGCACAGATAAATGCCCATTCTTCTTTAGTCGGACTGAATTCATGATAAACGCCACGGAAAAGCGGAATACAAGGAATGTCCCACCTATTGTTGACGCTAAAATAATAATCATATTGACAAATAGATTGCCAGCAGACTCTATATCGAATAGTTTTGTTGATGCATAATATCCATATGCTATTAACACCAGCCCTAAAAAGCCAATCATCATTTGTAATGGACTAAAACGTTTTACACGCTCGTCTGCTTGTTTAGATGCACTAAACAATGATAGCAATGATACACGATGAATCATCCACGCCATCTGCACTAGTACAATGACTAAAAGAATAGCGAATACTGAAATAGACTGCTGTAAAGCTTCTGTACTGAATGTCATTGTCACAAGCACTTCTTTCTCTAGTACACGCAGTAATACCATCGCGAAGAAACGTGAGCTGAAAAAGCCCGCCAGCATTCCTAAAACGATTGCTCCAACAAATAAGAGAATACTTTCTACCGCCAGCAAACGCACTATAAGGCCCTTGGTCATACCAATTAGCTGATATAAGCCGACTTCCTTACTGCGACGCTTCATAAATAAATGGTTAGCATATAACACGAAGAACAAAATTATAAAATATAGAATATAAGTCGCAGCTTCAAAACCTGCTGTTGCTGTACCACTCTTCTGTACAGTAGCTAACACCTCAGCATTATTTTGCAATGTCACAAAAGAAAAATACAGTGTGACACTAAAAATAAGCGCGAAGAAATATAAGTAATAATGCTTCATGTTTTTCTTCATGCTACGGAACACGAGTTTACTAAGACTCATAACCGTCACCACCTAGCACACTTTGCGTATGCATGATTTCCTGGAAAAACGACTGTCTTGTCTTATCACCTTTATATAGCTCACTATAAATGAGTCCATCCTTTAAAAACAAAACACGTGTACAAAAGCTTGCTGCTACCGCATCGTGAGTTACCATCATAATCGTCGCTTTTTTCGCTTCATTAATACTTTGTAAGTTTTTCAGGAGCGCTGTAGCTGATTTTGAATCGAGCGCACCTGTTGGTTCATCTGCAAACACAAGTGATGGATTTGTGATAAGCGCACGTGCCGCAGATGTACGTTGCTTCTGCCCACCTGAGATTTCATTCGGATATTTATTTAAAATATCTGTAATACCCAGTAAGTGTGTCAGCTCTTTCACACGACTCTCCGCAACGGTCTTTGGTAACTTGCCAATCGCTAAAGGCAGTAATATATTTTCTTTCACTGTTAACGTATCAAGTAAATTATAATCTTGGAAGATGAAGCCCAACTGCTCACGGCGGAAATTGGCCAACGCCTTTTCCTTCATACCACGTAAGCTTTGACCATTTATTTCAATTACACCCTCAGTCGCAAAGTCGATCGAACACAAAACATTTAACAGTGTCGTCTTGCCTGAACCGGAGGGACCCATAATGCCTACAAATTCACCTTTATTAACTTCTAAATCAATGCCTTTCAATACTTCCTGAGCCGTTGATTTTTTACCATACACTTTTTTTACTTTACGTCCAATTAAAACAGCCACTTAGTCGCGCCCCTTTCTATAGTCTAAGTGTATCCTCTCTCGTTAATCATTTCGTGCGTTTTACATGACAATATAAAAAGGTAGGTGACAATTTCGTCATCTACCTGTTAGTTTGACATATTGGTTTTGCAAGGGGAATCGTAATGTAAATATTGAACCTTCATCAACCCTCGACTGCACGCGTATACGAACGCCAATTTTCAGCGCAACGTTATGTGCCAAGTATAAGCCCATACCCGTAGACTGTGCAGACTCTCTACCAGCTGTCCCCGTATACGACTTTTGAAAGATACGCGGTAAATCCTCCTTACGGATACCAATACCTTCATCTTTTATATGTAACAATATCGCGCCATTTGTATCTACTTCAGTAAATATCAAAATCTCAGTATTTATAGGACTATATTTAATGGCATTTGATAGGATTTGCCGTACAATAAATGCTAACCATTTACCGTCTGTCATTACCGTCTCCGATAACTCTGACACGTCAAAACCAATTCCCTTCTCCAAACACCATGGTTGCATGGCACGAATCTCTTTATAAACAACAGTACGAAGCTCAATTTTTGTCATATAATTATCTTTTTCAATTGAAGCAAGACGAGTTTGATGTAGCTGCTGATCGACTAATAAATGCAGTCTAAGCCACTCATGTTCAAGTTTTCGACGTAATACTAAATTTTCTATTTGAGACAACATTAGATTAATTGATGTTAAAGGTGCCTTTACTTCATGTACCCATGCTAGAAGCTCGTCTGAATACTCCTGTAAGTGTACCTTTGTCTTGTTCAGCTCCATATCTTTTGCATAAAACACATCTTCAAGCTTCTTAAAATATACATCTTGAAATGGTGATAAATCCATATTGTTGCTATGAACGTCATCTAGTTGCCCATCAACATTTCCCAGGAAATTCCTCAGCTGTCCTACTTCTACAATATAGCGCCATAGCAAAAAGATAGAAAAACTAATAAGCATAAAAATATTAACATACGTAATCGAAACACTCACTAAACCAACATCTAAAGAAAATAGTACGTTCAGACTAACTGAGATAAAGACATAAAACCCAATCCATGCTAGTCGTTCTTTAAAAAATAATAGAAGCATCCACACTCACGTCCCCTGCGTTACTGCTATATAGCCAAGCCCTTTTTTTGTTAAAATCACTTCTTGCAATCCAATATCTTCAAGCTTAGTGCGTAGACGATTTACATTCACAGACAATGTATTATCGTTAACAAAACGCTCATCATCCCATAGTTTTCTCATTAGGTCATCTCTCGAAACAATTTGATTAGCTTTTTCCACTAAAATGCGTAATATAAAGAGTTCATTTTTGGTCAATGACACCAATTGTCCTTCATACATAATTTCGCTTCTTGCATAATCGATAACTGCGCCATTAAAACGTGTGACTTCCAACTTTTCTTCTACATAATCATACGTGCGACGTAAAATCGCCTGCACCTTTGCGAGTAATACTTCCATATGAAATGGCTTTTGTATAAAATCATCGGCCCCCATTTGCATTGCCATCACCATATCCATCGGGTGATCACGTGAAGATAGAAAGAGAATAGGCACCTTCGAAATATGTCTTATTTCACGACACCAATGAAAACCATCATAAGCAGGTAGTTGTATATCAATTAATACGAGTTGTGGCTTCTCCTCTATAAAATCATCCATCACCTTTTGAAAATCACTTGGACCTACAACTTGTAGTGACCATTGTGCAAAACGATCTTTAATCATTTCAAAAATTGATGGATCATCTTCTATCAATAAAACTTTCATCTCCATACACAAGCGCCCCTTCCTCTTCTAATTTTAACATAAAAAACCAATCTGTAAGCGTCCCTACAGATTGGTTTAGAAAAATTAGCTTGCGCTAAAATTATTTTTGGATAGTAGCTACTACGCCAGCGCCTACAGTACGGCCACCCTCACGGATAGAGAATTTAGTACCTTCTTCAAGAGCGATTGGAGCGATAAGTTCTACAGTCATTTCGATGTTATCACCAGGCATTACCATTTCAACGCCTTCTGGTAAGTTACAGATACCTGTTACGTCAGTTGTACGGAAGTAGAACTGAGGACGGTAGTTAGAGAAGAATGGAGTATGACGGCCACCCTCTTCTTTAGATAAAACGTAAACTTCAGCTTTGAAGTTTGTGTGTGGAGTAATTGAGCCTGGTTTAGCTAATACTTGACCACGTTGGATATCTTCACGAGCTACACCACGAAGTAAAGCACCGATGTTGTCACCAGCTTCAGCGTAGTCTAATAATTTACGGAACATTTCTACACCTGTTACAGTTGTAGATTTAGCTTCTTCGTTAATACCAACGATTTCAATTACGTCGCCGACTTTAACTACACCACGTTCAACACGGCCAGTTGCTACTGTACCACGACCAGTGATAGAGAATACGTCCTCTACTGGCATCATGAATGGTTTGTCAGTTTGACGTTCTGGAGTTGGGATATAAGAATCTACAGCTTCCATTAATTCAACGATTTTTTCTTCCCATTCTGCTTCGCCTTCAAGAGCTTTAAGAGCAGAACCTTTGATTACAGGAATATCGTCGCCTGGGAAGTCATATTCAGATAGTAGGTCACGGATTTCCATTTCTACTAATTCTAATAATTCTTCGTCATCAACCATATCACATTTGTTCATGAATACTACTAAGTATGGAACACCAACTTGACGAGATAAAAGGATGTGTTCACGAGTTTGTGGCATTGGGCCATCAGCAGCAGATACTACTAAGATACCGCCATCCATTTGTGCAGCACCAGTGATCATGTTTTTAACATAGTCAGCATGTCCTGGGCAGTCAACGTGTGCATAGTGACGAGTTTCTGTTTCGTATTCTACGTGAGAAGTATTGATTGTGATACCACGTTCTTTTTCTTCTGGTGCGTTATCGATGTCAGCGTAAGATTTAGCTGTACCACCCATTTTTTTTGAAAGAACTGTAGCGATTGCAGCAGTTAGAGTAGTTTTACCATGGTCAACGTGTCCGATTGTACCAATGTTAGCATGCGTTTTTGAACGGTCAAATTTTTCTTTAGCCATTAGAGATTGCCTCCTCAAAATTATATGTTTTATTTTTGGAATTTATAGAATGAATGCTGATAGAGAACGGGCCCATCCCCTATCCTGCAATCATAGCTTACAAATTAGTTATACTTTATGCAAGATGAAAATTCAATTATTCACCTTTATTTTTTTTAATGATTTCTGCAGCAATTGATTTTGGTACTTCTTCATAATGATCAAACGTCATTGAGAATACACCGCGACCTTGTGTAGCAGAACGTAAAGTTGTAGCATATCCGAACATTTCAGATAGTGGAACCATAGAACGTACTACTTGAGAGTTACCGCGAGCATCCATACCCTCAACGCGTCCGCGACGAGAAGTAATGTTACCCATGATATCGCCAAGATATTCTTCTGGAATTACAACTTCAACTTTCATCATTGGTTCTAAGATAACAGCGTCACATTGTTTCGCAGCTTCTTTAAGAGCCATAGATGCAGCAATTTTGAACGCCATCTCATTCGAGTCAACGTCATGGTAAGAACCGAATACTAATTTCGCTTTAATGTCGATTAGTGGGTATCCAGCAACTACACCGCGGTCAAGAGAGTCACGAAGACCCGCTTCTACTGCAGGAATGTATTCACGAGGTACTACACCACCAACGATAGCATTTTCGAATTCAAAGCCTTTACCTTCTTCATTTGGAGAAAACTCAATTGTAACGTCTCCGTATTGTCCACGACCACCAGATTGGCGAGTGAATTTACCTTGAACTTTTGCAGAGCCACGGAATGTTTCACGGTAAGATACCATTGGAGCACCTACGTTAGCTTCTACTTTGAATTCACGGCGCATACGGTCAACTAAGATATCAAGGTGAAGCTCACCCATACCAGAGATGATTGTTTGTCCTGTTTCAGTGTCAGTATGAGCACGGAAAGTTGGATCTTCTTCTTGAAGTTTTTGTAAAGCTTGACCCATTTTATCTTGGTCAGCTTTTGATTTTGGTTCTACAGAAAGAGAAATTACTGGCTCAGGGAATTCCATTGATTCAAGAATAACTAGGCTTTTCTCGTCACATAGAGTGTCACCAGTAGTAGTATCTTTAAGACCTACTGCTGCTGCAATGTCCCCAGCGAATACTTTAGAGATTTCTTCACGAGAGTTAGCGTGCATTTGTAGGATACGACCTACGCGTTCACGTTTACCTTTAGAAGAGTTTTGTACGTATGAACCTGAATCTAATGTTCCAGAGTACACACGGAAGAAAGTTAATTTACCTACGAATGGGTCAGTCATAACTTTGAATGCAAGAGCTGAGAATGGCTCTTCATCAGAAGGATGACGTTCTAATTCCTCTTCACCATCAATATCAGTACCTTTGATTGCTGGTACATCTAATGGAGATGGTAAGTAATCGATAACTGCATTTAACATTGGGCGTACGCCTTTGTGTTTGAATGCTGTACCACAGATTACTGGGTAAAATTCTACTGCGATTGTAGCACGACGGATAGCCGCTTTCAGTTCAGCAACAGAAATTTCTTCGCCTTCTAAATATTTTTCCATGATTTCTTCATCAACACTTGCAACAGCATCGATTAATTTTTCACGGTATTCTTCAGCTTGTGCGCGGTGTTCTTCAGGAATTTCACCTTCAGTTACTGCGGTACCTTTTTCGTCGCCGTAGAAAGTAGCTTTCATTTCAACTAAGTCGATGATTGCAGAGAACTCATCTTCAGCGCCGATTGGTAATTGAACAGGGTGAGCGTTTGCTTGTAAACGATCATGAAGAGTTCCTACAGAATATAAGAAATCTGCTCCTGTTTTATCCATTTTGTTAATGAATACGATACGTGGAACACCGTATGTTGTAGCTTGACGCCATACAGTTTCAGTTTGAGGCTCAACACCAGATTGAGCATCTAGTACTGTTACAGCACCGTCAAGTACGCGTAAAGAACGTTCTACTTCTACAGTGAAGTCTACGTGTCCAGGAGTATCGATGATGTTTACACGGTGGCCTTCCCATTGGGCTGTTGTTGCAGCAGAAGTGATTGTGATACCACGTTCTTGCTCTTGCTCCATCCAGTCCATTTGAGAAGCGCCTTCATGAGTTTCACCGATTTTGTGAATCTTACCAGTGTAATAAAGGATACGCTCAGTTGTTGTTGTTTTACCAGCATCAATGTGAGCCATGATCCCAATATTACGAGTATTCTCAAGTGAGAATTCGCGTTTCATAGGAAATTTCTCCTTCCATATTGGGGTAAAGACTGTATAAAAGACCTTGTGTTAGCCAATTAGCTAACACATAGGTTAAATTACCAGCGGTAGTGAGCGAATGCTTTGTTCGCTTCTGCCATTTTGTGCATATCTTCACGTTTCTTAACTGATGCACCAGTGTTGTTTGAAGCATCTAGGATTTCGTTAGCTAAACGTTCTTCCATAGTTTTTTCACCACGAAGACGAGAATAGTTAACTAGGTAACGAAGACCTAAAGTTGTACGACGTTCTGGACGTACTTCAACCGGCACTTGGTAGTTAGAACCACCAACACGGCGAGCGCGTACTTCAAGAACTGGCATTACGTTGTTTAGAGCAGCTTCGAATACTTCAATTGGATTTTCACCAGAACGTTCTTTAACAATTTCGAACGCACCGTATAAAATCTTTTGAGAAGTACCTCTTTTACCATCAACCATCATTTTATTGATTAAACGAGTTACTAGTTTTGAACTATAAATTGGATCTGGTAACACGTCACGTTTGGAAACAGGACCTTTACGAGGCATGTGTTTTCCTCCTTTCGAATAGTTATCGATTTATTTTATAAAGTTGGCCTTGTCGTATTTGTCGGTCAAATAGCTAATCTGCTAGCAAGATTTGATATTTGTGACAACTAGTATGAGGCTCATTATTGAATAACGTTATCTAACGTTAAATTATTTTTTTTCTTTAGGGCGTTTTGTTCCGTATTTAGAACGTGATTGTAAACGACCGTTTACACCAGCTGTATCTAAAGCTCCACGTACGATATGGTAACGAACACCCGCTAAGTCTTTTACGCGTCCGCCACGGATAAGAACAACACTGTGCTCTTGTAAGTTGTGGCCTTCACCTGGGATATAAGCTGTAACCTCAATTTGGTTAGTTAAACGTACACGAGCGTATTTACGTAACGCTGAGTTTGGTTTACGAGGTGTCATTGTACCAACACGAGTACAAACACCGCGTTTTTGTGGTGATTTAACATCAGTTAAAGATTTTTTAAATGAGTTATATCCTTTGTTTAACGCTGGTGATTTTGATTTCGTGATTTTAGATTGACGAGGCTTACGTACTAATTGGTTAATTGTAGGCATCGGTATTTCCTCCCTTCATTTATTCCTTGTTAATACCACACATCCAGGTGGTTCATTTTTTGGGTAAAAACAAAGTCTTTGTGTTTTATACACAAAAACTACTCTACAGCAATAGCAATAACCGCTGCTCCAACGTGGATTCCACAGGCCTTGCCCAGTTCCCTTTTGGACTCAACAAGAATAACTGGCACACCGACTTCTCTCGCGAAAGTAATGGCCAAATCGGTTACCCAATTGTCTGCATCAAGTGCCACAAAAAGTTCTTTCACTGAACCATCGCGCATTGCTTTTACTGCTTGCTTTGTACCTATGATTGTTTTACTAGCCCTTACTTTATCATAAGACATTTGCATATCCTCCGAAGTATAGACAGTTAACTATCAACCTTCAATATATTATCATTACCAATTCCTACTGTCAACTAATATCTTTAAAAAGTCCGAAGAGATGGGTTTTCATCATCTCTTCGGAGCTCATTTTAATAGTTATTCAGCAGAAATAGTTTCTTCTAAATCAAGCTCATCTTTTTCAATGCGGATTTGACGGTAACGTTGCATACCAGTACCTGCCGGAACAAGTTTACCGATAATTACGTTCTCTTTTAATCCTAGAAGTTCGTCACGTTTACCTTTAATTGCAGCATCTGTTAATACACGAGTTGTTTCTTGGAATGATGCAGCAGATAAGAACGATTCTGTTTCAAGTGAAGCTTTTGTAATACCAAGAATTACAGGGCGGCAAGTTGCAGGGTTTTTGCCGTTCATAACAGCATCTGCATTTGCTTCTGAGAATTGGTGAATGTCTAGTAATGAGCCTGGTAGTAATTCTGTATCACCAGCTTCAATTACACGTACTTTACGAAGCATTTGACGTACCATTACTTCGATATGTTTGTCTCCAATTTCTACCCCTTGCATACGGTATACTTTTTGTACTTCTTTTAACAGATACACTTGAACTGTTGAAACGTCTTTAACTTTTAATAATTGTTTTGGATCGATAGAACCTTCTGTCAATACCTGACCACGTTCTACAAAGTCGCCCTCTTGTACTTTCAGACGCGCATTGTAAGGTGCTGGGTATTTACGTGTTTCTACATCACCTTCAATTGTAATTTCTTTTAGACCTTCACGGATTTCAGTGATGTCTGACACTGTACCTGCGATATCAGAAATAACTGATTGACCTTTAGGATTACGTGCTTCAAAAATCTCTTGGATACGTGGAAGACCTTGTGTAATATCATCCCCAGCAACTCCACCTGTATGGAATGTACGCATTGTTAACTGTGTACCTGGTTCACCGATTGATTGAGCCGCAATAATACCAACTGCTTCCCCAACTTCAACCTCTTCACCTGTTGCTAAGTTCATGCCGTAACATTTTTTACATACGCCATGTTTTGTATTACATGTAAATGCAGAACGAATTGTTACTTCTTCAATACCTAACTCAGTAATGATACGAGCGATATCTTGGTCGATTAATCCGTCTTTTGCTAAAATCACTTCGCCTGTTTCTGGATGATAGATTGTTTTCTTCGTATGACGGCCAACAATACGTTCGTCTAACGCTTCAATTAACTCTGTACCTTCCATTAACGCACCAATTGTTAAACCACGGTCAGTTCCACAATCATCTTCACGAACGATAACATCTTGTGCTACGTCTACTAGACGACGAGTTAAGTAACCTGAATCGGCAGTTTTTAGGGCTGTATCGGCAAGACCTTTACGAGCACCATGCGTAGAGATGAAGTATTCCAATACTGTTAAACCTTCACGGAATGAAGATTTGATTGGAAGTTCGATGATACGACCAGCCGGGTTGGCCATCAGACCACGCATACCAGCTAACTGTGTAAAGTTAGATGCGTTACCACGGGCACCTGAGTCAGACATCATGAAGATTGGATTTGTTTTCTCAAGTGATTTCATTAGTTTTGATTGGATTTCATCTTTCGCAGCACTCCAACTAGAGATAACGCGATCATAACGCTCTTCCTCCGTGATGAAACCACGACGGAATTGTGCTTGAACTTTATCTACTTTGTCTTGTGCTATTGCTAAAATATCACCTTTATCCGGTAAAACCACGATGTCAGATACACCAACAGTAATACCAGCTCTAGTAGAATATTTGAAACCTAGATTTTTCATACGGTCAAGCATTTTAGACGTTTCTGTAATATGGAAACGTTTGAATACTTCAGCAATAATGTTCCCTAAGAACTTTTTACGGAATGGATTTACAACTGGTACTGATGCAAAGTATTTGCGAAGGACAGCTGTTCGTTGTGCCTCTATTTTTTCCTTTTCATCAAGTTCATTGTAAGCCGCATCTGCTTCAAGTTCTTTTAACGTTTCTTCATCAATTGTTAAGTTGGCGAAGTATTTTGCTGGTGTTTCTTGCTCTAAATTGAATGAAGTTGGTTCATTGATGAACGGGAATGATTCAGGCAAGATTTCGTTAAAGATTACTTTACCAACAGTTGTTAATAAGAACATATTATTTTGTTCTTCAGTAAATGTTGGATTGTTTAGAGAACTTGCTTTTATCGCAATACGTGTATGCAAGTGTACATGACCTGTATCATACGCGATTAGCACTTCATTTGGTCCATAGAAAATTGAACCTTCACCACGAGAATCTTCACGCTCAAGTGTTAGATAATAGTTACCTAATACCATATCTTGAGACGGTGTTACAACTGGTTTACCGTCTTTCGGGTTCAGGATATTTTGTGCAGCAAGCATTAGAAGACGAGCTTCTGCCTGTGCTTCTGCTGATAAAGGAACGTGAACCGCCATTTGGTCACCATCGAAGTCAGCGTTATAAGCTGTACATACTAATGGGTGAAGACGAATGGCACGCCCTTCAACTAATGTTGGTTCAAACGCTTGGATACCAAGACGGTGAAGCGTCGGTGCACGGTTAAGTAATACCGGATGCTCACGAATTACGTCTTCTAAAACGTCCCATACATCGTTGTTTAAACGTTCAATTTTACGCTTAGCAGATTTAATGTTATGTGCAAGACCACGTTCTACTAACTCTTTCATTACGAAAGGTTTAAATAGCTCAATTGCCATTTCTTTTGGTAGACCACATTGATACATTTTTAAGTTTGGACCTACTACGATAACCGAACGACCAGAGTAGTCAACTCGTTTACCAAGTAAGTTTTGACGGAAACGACCTTGTTTACCTTTCAGCATGTGTGAAAGTGATTTTAACGGACGGTTACCTGGACCTGTTACCGGACGACCACGACGACCGTTATCGATTAATGCATCGACAGCTTCTTGTAACATACGTTTTTCGTTTTGAACGATGATGCTTGGTGCACCAAGGTCTAGTAAACGTTTTAAACGGTTGTTACGGTTGATCACACGACGGTAAAGATCATTTAAGTCAGATGTTGCAAAACGACCACCGTCTAATTGCACCATTGGACGAAGCTCTGGTGGAATAACTGGTAGTACATCTAAAATCATCCACTCAGGAGAGTTACCTGAGTTACGGAACGATTCTACAACTTCAAGACGTTTAATCGCACGTGTACGACGTTGACCCTGTGCAGATTTCAACTCTTCTTTTAAAGAATATGTTTCATCTTCAAGATCAATTTTAGCAAGAAGCTTTTTGATTGCTTCTGCACCCATCGCTGCTTCAAATGTGCTTCCGAATTTTTCACGGTATGCACGGTACTCTTTTTCAGAAAGTAATTGCTTGCTTTCTAAGTTTGTAGCACCTGGTTCAATCACAACGTAAGATGCGAAGTAAATCACTTCTTCTAAAGCACGTGGAGACATATCTAAGATAAGACCCATACGGCTTGGAATACCTTTGAAGTACCAAATGTGAGAAACCGGGGCTGCTAATTCGATGTGCCCCATACGTTCACGACGAACTTTTGCACGTGTTACTTCAACACCACAACGGTCACAAACAACGCCTTTATAACGAACACGTTTGTATTTACCACAGTGACATTCCCAGTCTTTGGTTGGACCAAAAATACGTTCACAGAATAAACCATCTTTTTCTGGTTTTAATGTACGGTAGTTAATTGTTTCAGGTTTTTTGACTTCACCGTATGACCAAGAACGAATCTTGTCAGGAGAAGCTAAACCAATTTTCATATATTCAAATTCATTAACGTCTATCAAGGAGCCTACCTCCCTTTAGTATAGGTCTTTATAAAGACTCTTTTACGCAGCTCGACAATCGTTTGCAAAAAATGTACTTCTTTGACAAAAGATTAAAAATAGATTGTTTTACAAGTAAATAAAAGCCGGACAGGGCATCAAATCCTGCCCGGCTCTGAATAGTGTTAATTATTCAAATGACTCCACTGGCTCTTCTTCTTTATCTGGCTGTGGTGCAATGTTAAGTGCATCAGCTGGTTGAAGATCTTCTTCTTCGTCTAAATCGCGAAGCTCTACTTCTTCATCATTGATCGTTAGCATTTTCACATCCATACCAAGAGATTGAAGTTCTTTGATCAATACTTTGAATGATTCTGGAACACCTGGCTCTGGTACACTTTCACCTTTAACGATGGCTTCGTATGTTTTCACACGACCAACCACGTCATCGGATTTAACTGTTAAGATTTCTTGAAGTGTGTACGCGGCACCATATGCTTCAAGTGCCCATACCTCCATCTCACCAAAGCGTTGTCCACCGAACTGTGCTTTACCACCAAGTGGTTGTTGCGTAACAAGTGAGTAAGGACCAGTTGAACGAGCGTGAAGTTTATCATCAACCATGTGCGCAAGTTTGATCATGTACATAATACCAACAGATACACGGTTATCAAATGGCTCACCTGAACGTCCATCATACAGGATTGTTTTACCATCACGATTCATCCCTGCTTCTTCCATTGTTTCCCAAACATCTTCCTCGTTGGCACCATCAAATACTGGTGTTGCCATATGAATACCTAAGTAACGAGAAGCCATACCTAAATGTAGCTCTAAAACTTGTCCGATATTCATACGAGAAGGTACGCCTAGTGGGTTTAACATGATATCTACAGGAGTGCCGTCTGGCATAAATGGCATATCCTCTTCCGGTAAAATACGAGAGATAACCCCTTTGTTACCATGACGTCCGGCCATTTTGTCCCCAACGCGAATCTTACGTTTTTGAACAATGTAAGCACGAACTAATTGGTTAACACCTGGTGGTAACTCATCGCCATCTTCACGGTTAAATACTTTCACGTCAAGAATAATACCACCCGCACCATGTGGTACGCGTAATGAAGTATCACGAACTTCACGTGCTTTTTCACCAAAGATTGCGTGTAATAAACGTTCTTCAGCAGTTAATTCTGTAACCCCTTTAGGCGTTACTTTACCAACAAGAATATCACCGTCACGAACTTCCGCACCAATACGGATGATTCCACGTTCGTCTAAGTTACGAAGTGCATCTTCTCCGACGTTTGGAATATCGCGTGTAATCTCTTCAGGTCCTAATTTTGTATCGCGAGACTCTGATTCGTATTCTTCAATATGAACTGAAGTATACACATCGTCTTTTACAAGGCGTTCACTCATGATAACAGCATCCTCATAGTTGTAGCCGTTCCAAGTCATGAATGCAACAAGAACGTTACGACCAAGAGCTAGTTCACCTTTTTCCATAGATGGACCGTCTGCTAAAATATCACGAGGTTTCACACGTTCGCCAACTTTTACAAGTGGACGTTGGTTATATGAAGTACCTTGATTTGAACGAATGAATTTTTGTAATTTATATTTCGTTAAATCGCCTTTAACCTCTTTACCGTCAATTGTTTCAATACGGCGTATGCGGATTGAGCGAGCTTCAACATGCTCTACAATACCATCATATTTCGCTACAACTGCCGCACCAGAGTCACGAGCATCTACGTGTTCCATTCCAGTACCAACGAATGGTGCTTCTGGATTTAATAGAGGAACCGCTTGACGTTGCATGTTGGCACCCATAAGCGCACGGTTAGAGTCATCGTTTTCTAAGAATGGGATACACGCTGTCGCAGCAGAAACTACTTGTTTAGGAGATACGTCCATGTAGTCCATTTGTGACTTATTAAATACTGTATTATCTCCACGGAAACGACCTACTATTTCGTCATTTGTAAATGTACCATCTGGGTTTAATAACGAGTTCGCTTGTGCTACGTAGTAGTTATCTTCTTCGTCAGCTGTTAAATAATCGATTTGGTCCGTTACTTTACCAGTTTCATGGTCAATACGACGATAAGGTGTTTCAATGAATCCAAATTTATTTACTTTGGCAAATGAAGATAGTGAGTTGATTAACCCAATGTTTGGACCCTCTGGTGTCTCGATTGGACACATACGACCATAGTGAGAGTAATGAACGTCACGTACTTCGAAGCCTGCACGCTCACGTGTTAAACCACCCGGTCCTAATGCAGATAGACGACGTTTATGCGTTAACTCTGCTAATGGATTTGTTTGGTCCATGAATTGAGATAATTGAGAGCTACCAAAGAACTCTTTAATAGACGCAATAACAGGACGAATATTGATTAATTGTTGTGGTACGATGGCAGCTGTGTCGTTAATAGACATACGCTCACGTACTACACGTTCCATACGAGATAAACCGATACGGAATTGGTTTTGTAATAGTTCACCAACAGAGCGTAGACGACGGTTACCTAAATGGTCAATATCATCTGTTGCTCCTACTTGGTAAAGTAGGTTGAAGAAGTAACTTACTGAAGAAAGCACGTCAGCAGGTGTAACGTTTTTTACTTCTTCATCAATGTACGCATTACTAATTACATTGATTTCTTTTTGTGCTTCATCTTTTGGCGCATAAATTTTAATAGATTGGATTGTTACATCATCCTCAAGTACACCACCGACTTGTGATAAAGTGCGGTAGCCAATACCTTTTGAAGAATCCTCTAGGTACGGTAAGATTTTATCTAATGTACGACGATCAAGCACTGTACCTTTTTCTACTAAAATTTCGCCTGTTTCTGGATCTACAAGCGTCTCTGCAATCGTTTGGTTGAATAAACGATTTTTTATATGAAGCTTTTTATTCATTTTGTAACGACCAACATTCGCTAAATCATAGCGTTTTGCGTCGAAGAAACGAGAGTATAATAAGCTCTTTGCACTTTCGACTGTTGGTGGTTCGCCAGGACGTAAACGCTCATAGATTTCTAAAAGTGCTTTTTCTGTACTTTCAGAGTTATCTTTTTCAAGCGTATTACGTAAATACTCGTTATCACCGATAATATCGATAATTTCTTGATCTGAACCGAAACCTAATGCACGAAGTAACACTGTCGCTGGTAGTTTACGTGTACGGTCAATGCGCACGTATACTACGTCCTTTGCGTCAGTTTCATATTCTAACCAAGCACCGCGATTCGGAATAACTGTAGCTCCGAAGCCTTTTTTACCGTTTTTATCAGTTTTATCATGAAAATACACACTTGGTGAACGAACTAATTGTGAAACGATAACGCGTTCAGCACCATTGATAATGAACGTACCTGTTTCTGTCATTAGTGGGAAATCACCCATGAATACATCTTGTTCTTTCACTTCGTCTGTTTCTTTGTTGTAAAGACGTACTTTCACACGTAATGGAGCCGCGTAAGTAACATCTCGCTCTTTACACTCATCCACATCATACTTAGGATCACCTAATGTATAATCGATGAATTCTAATGAAAGATTACCTGTAAAGTCCTCGATCGGCGAAATGTCACGGAACATTTCACGTAAACCTTCTTCAAGGAACCACTCGTAAGACGCCGTTTGAATCTCAATCAGATTTGGAAGCTCAAGCACCTCTTTAATACGCGCAAAGCTTCTACGCTGGCGGTGTTGTCCGTACTGAACTAGTTGACCTGTCAACTCATTCACCCCTCAATAAAGCGATATTAGGTCTTTGCAAAATCCTACAAATAGTGTATGATTTCGAAAGACAAAAAGAAAACGAGTCTTCAAAAAGATCTCATTTTCGGTTAACTAAACTTATCTTGGCAAGTATACCCACATAAAACCAATCTTATACAAAAGGGCACACGACCTCAAAATAATATTTTTGCATTGTATCATATTATCATAGCCATTTTGTCAAGTCAATATTTTATACATATTTCATTTATTTTTTTGCACGTATGATCCAGTATCCTTTTTTCTTCTCGACAACATCGACTTCTAAAAATTTCTCTTCTAAGTAACTTATCGTTGATGGAGCACCCTGCTTCTTCTGAATCACTACCCACAGTTCTCCAGATGTCACTAGCTTATCGTAAGCACCATCGTAAAAACGGAAAATTGTATCTTTTCCTGCACGAATTGGAGGGTTGGTTAAAATAGCCGCAGCCTTCGCATCATTATCCACCATCGATAGTCCGTCACTTACAAATATTCGTACATTTTGAACTCCGTTTACTTGCGCATTTTTTTGCGAAAGCGCAACTGCACGTTCGTTAATATCCATCATAAAAATAGTCCGTTCCGGATTTGCTTTGGCAATAGACAATCCAATTGGTCCATACCCACAACCCACATCAAAAACCGCACCGTCAATTTCAGGCATTTCAAATGTGTCAATTAATACACGGGATCCAAAATCTACTTCGCTTTTACTAAATACACCCGCATCCGTTTCAAAAGAAAACGTATGCCCAAGTAACTTAAATGTCCAGTGACGTGGTTTACTCTCAGTTTGAGGTTTACTCGTATAATAGTGATCCGACATTTACATGCCTCCTCAGAATGAAGAAAAAGCTCGCCACAAATGACGAGCTTTCTTTTTGTATGAAAGTAATACGAGATTACTTAACTTCTACAGATGCGCCAACTTCTTCAAGTTTAGCTTTGATTTGTTCAGCTTCATCTTTAGAAATGCCTTCTTTAAGAGCTTTAGGAGCGTTATCTACAACTTCTTTAGCTTCTTTAAGACCTAAACCAGTGATTTCACGAACCGCTTTGATTACTTTAATTTTTTCTGCACCAGCAGATGCTAATACTACGTCGAATTCTGTTTTTTCTTCAGCTGCAGCAGCACCGCCAGCAACTACTGCTACTGGAGCAGCAGCTGTTACACCGAATTCTTCTTCAATAGCTTTTACTAAATCGTTTAATTCAAGAACTGTCATAGCTTTGATAGCTTCTAAAATTTGCTCTTTGTTCATTTTAATTTCCTCCTAATTGGATAATGTTTTAGTTTTTTGCGGTCAAGCCGCGGAAGTTATGCTACGTAAGAAATTACGCGCCTTGTTCTTCTTTTTGTTCTGCAACAGCTTTTGTTGCAAGTGCGAAGTTGCGCACTGGAGCTTGAAGTACAGATAAAAGCATTGAAAGAAGACCTTCGCGTGATGGAAGTTCTGCAAGTGCTTTAACATCTTCAACAGAAGAGATTGTACCTTCAATAATACCTGCTTTAATTTCTAAAGCTTCGTTTTTCTTAGCGAACTCGTTGATGATTTTAGCAGGAGCTACAACATCTTCAGTTGAGAACGCGATTGCGTTAGGACCAGTTAATACTTCGTTGATTCCTTCAACGCCAGCAGCTTCAGCAGCACGACGAGTTAAAGTGTTTTTGTAAACTTTGAACTCAACGCCAGCTTCACGAAGTTGTTTACGAAGTTCAGTTACTTGTGTAACGTTAAGACCACGATAATCCACTACTACTACAGAAGCAGCGCTTTGGAATTTTTCAGTGATTTCTTGCACTTGTGATTGTTTGTTTTCGATTGCTTTGTTCATGATGACACCTCCTATTAGAATGGGTCATTTATACCGACAAAAGAAAAGCCTCTGAGTCATATAGACACAGAGGCTGAAAGTCATCATCTTTAAAATAAGAATCCGAATTCCGATGTCCTCGGTAGGATCATTAAGTGACAAGTCACTCCTACTGTCTACGGTACAAATGGATGATTCACAACAGCACCCATCTTACCAAAGATAAGGATTGCTGTCAACCGTTATATCAAATAATATTCAAACGTGCTTTGGAAGCAACGGTTGAATAAATATAGAAGATATTATTTTACTACTACGCTAGCAGCGTCGACTTTAACAGCTGGACCCATTGTAGTTGTAACGTTTACAGATTTCATGTAAGTACCTTTAGATGCAGCAGGTTTTGCTTTTTGAACAACGTCAAATACAGTTAAGAAGTTTTCTACAAGTTTTTCTGTAGAGAAAGATGCTTTCCCGATTGGCGCGTGGATGATACCAGCTTTATCAGCACGGTATTCAACTTTACCAGCTTTAATTTCAGCGATAGCTTTCGTTACATCGAAAGTAACTGTACCAGTTTTAGGGTTTGGCATTAAACCTTTAGGTCCTAATACACGACCAAGCTTACCAACTTCACCCATCATGTCAGGAGTTGCAACGATTACATCGAAATCGAACCAACCTTGTTGGATTTTTTGGATGTATTCTGCATCGCCTACATAATCAGCACCAGCTGCTTCTGCCTCTTTAAGTTTTTCACCTTTAGCGAATACTAATACGCGTTGAGTTTTACCAGTACCGTTTGGAAGCACTACTGCGCCACGGATTTGTTGGTCATTTTTACGAGTATCGATTCCTAAACGGAAAGCGACTTCTACAGTAGCGTCGAAGTTTACTGTGCTAGTTTTTTGAGCAAGTTCAATTGCTTCTTGTGCGCCGTATACTGTGTTACGGTCGATTAATTTCGCTGCATCTTGCATTTTTTTACCTTTTTTAGCCATTATATAATTCCTCCTTGATTGTGGTTATAGCGGATTTTACCTCCCACGAATAAAGGTTGCGCGTTCACAAAGAAACTCCGCAACCTTCCAAAAACAAATACATCATCAAGTAACTGGGATTAGTCTTCGATAACAATACCCATGCTTCGTGCAGTACCTTCAACCATTAACATAGCAGCTTCTACTGAAGCAGCGTTAAGGTCTGGCATTTTAGTTTCAGCGATTTCGCGAACTTTATCACGTTTAACCGTCGCCACTTTTTTACGATTTGGTTCACCTGATCCAGATTGGATACCAGCTGCTACTTTAAGTAAAACTGCTGCAGGTGGAGTTTTTGTAATGAAAGTAAATGAACGGTCCTCGAATACTGAAATTTCTACTGGAATAATAAGACCAGCTTGATCTGCAGTACGCGCATTGAATTCTTTACAGAATCCCATGATGTTCACACCCGCTTGACCTAATGCAGGACCAACCGGCGGAGCTGGGTTTGCTTTACCAGCAGGGATTTGAAGTTTAACAACTTTAATAACTTTTTTAGCCACGAGACACACCTCCTTAAGTCCGTGATGTGGTAATTGGGTTGCCCCTCCCACTCAATATCTGTCTGTCAGCTAATTGCCGATAACATTAAAATTATCATTGCAGACGTCAAACCAAAGTATGACAGTCTGACCTTTGAAATGATACCACTTTTATTTTTTTTAAGCAAGTAGTAATTAACAAAATCTGCGACATATGCCACAGGTTCAGTTCATTCCGTTATTAACTACCCAGTAGTTATAATTTTTTTATTTGCTCAAAATCTAGTTCCATTATTGTTTCGCGACCAAACATATCGACAGATACTTTCACTTTTCCTTTTTCAGTGTCAATTTCTTCAACACGTCCTTGGAAGTGCGCAAAAGGTCCCTCTAATACTTCAACTGCCTCACCTACAGAAATATCGATTTCTACAACTTTATCAGTCATACCCATTTGTTGTAGTAGACGATCTGCTTCCTCTGGTAATAAAGGTGTTGGTTTTGCACCGCCACCTGAAGAACCGATAAAGCCTGTTACACCCGGCGTATTACGCACAACATACCAAGAATCATCTGTCATGATTAGTTCTACTAGAACATAACCCGGAAAAACCTTGCGCATCATTGTACGCTTTTTCCCATCCTTCATTTCTGTTTCTTCATGTTCTGGAACAATGACACGGAAGATTTTGTCTTGCATGCCCATTGTTTCAACACGTTTCTCTAGGTTTGCTTTTACACGGTTCTCATACCCTGAATACGTATGAACAACATACCAATTTTTCTCCATAACTACTAGGACTACTCGTCCGTCCCTCCCTTACAAATAAAAGTGAAAATGATTGTGTTATGCTAATTGCACTCTTTACTCTTTTCACAATATCCCCATTAGAAAAACATAGCTTTCGCTAATAGCAAGCGAAAGCTCGATGATATATACCTTAATAAGTATAGTCATCTAATCTACCCCAATTAATAGCGAGTAGCACACTTATCATAATGAGAACATTTTACTGCCGTTTACTTCATAAAACAAACGAAAAAACCCGTTATAGTAATGGACGGGCTATTTTCAAAAGTATTAACATGCTCTTTTACTAAATTATAACTCTAAGTACCAGCGGAATAATGATGAAATGCCTAAGTCTACTAACACAAAAAATAAAGCCATAATTACTACAGTCGAAATTACGACTACTGTATATTTCGTCAGTTCTTTACTTTTTGGCCAGCTTGTTTTTCTCATTTCCGACATTACGTCGCTGAAAAATCCTTTAATCTTGCCCATTCTAGCCTAACCTCCGAATCAATCGTATCTGTCTATTTATAAATCATTTATCGCGTTTGTTTATGCACTGTATGTTCATTGCAATGCGAGCAAAATTTCTTTAATTCGAGGCGTACAGTCGATCCTTCCTTAGCAGGAAGCGTGTAATTTCTCGAGCCGCATTTATCACAATTAAGCACGACTTTCTTTGCCATTTAATCACCTTTTCGGCACTTTGTCTTTTAAAGACTAACACCTATATTTGTCAATGTCAACACGGGTAGGCACCCTCTATAATATTTCTTCTAGAACTAGATGTCGCTCTAATTTTCGCTTTACTCGTTGCAATGCATTGTCTATAGACTTCACATGGCGATTCAATTTTGCAGAAATTTCATGGTAGGATTGTCCGTCTAAGTAAAGAGCTAAAACTTGTAGCTCCAACTCACTTAAAATCTCACCCATCTTTTCTTCTAAATAACCAAACTCTTCTCTATGAATCATTAACTCTTCTGGATCATCCATAATAGCACCTGTTAGCACATCCATCAGGGTGCGGTCTGATTCTTCGTCAAAAATTGGCTTGTCCAAAGAAACATAGGAATTAAGTGGAATATGCTTTTGTCTTGTTGCCGTTTTAATCGCCGTAATAATTTGTCTTGTAATACACAATTCTGCAAAAGCGCGAAAAGAGGCAAGTTTATCCCCTTTAAAATCACGAATCGCTTTATATAAGCCAATCATGCCTTCTTGCACAATATCTTCTTTATCCGCACCAATTAAAAAATAAGATCTCGCCTTTGCCCTTACTAACAAACGGTATTTTGTAATTAAAAAATCCAACGCATCTGTATTACCTTGATGCACCATTTCAATAAGTTCTTCATCATTGAATCGTTCAAAATCTTGTGTCACTTGTACAATACTATTTTTAAACATGGTATCACCTCAGCTACAACAGATAATTAGGAACAGTATAACGGAATTGGAAAATACGCGTCAATCAATCATTTTAAACCGCGACGCCATTTTTCGAAGGCCAATGCAACATCTGGCTTTAATTCTATACGAGAAGGCGGCTTGCTATCTTGCTTACGTTTTACATCATGAGAAATTTTATGTTGAATAATCCCCATATCAATCTCAAGCTCCCTTGCCGATTTACGAAGAGCACCATTACCAAAAATCACATTTTGCTCTGCCATATCGGAGGTTGCTACATGAATCTGTACATGTCTTGCTTTTAATTCCTGTGTCATCTTTTCAATACGCTCATCTGCTGTTTCATTTTTCCGTGTATAAATGATTTCGATATCGTTTTCTATATACGATTGCTCCACACCTGGTACAAGATGCGCGTCAAAAACGACAATCACTCGCCACCCCATAGCTGCCTTATATTCAGCCATAAGTTCAATCAATCGCTTACGTGCATCCTCAAAATTTGTGTCACGTAATGGACGTAGCTCTTTCCAGGCACCAATCATATTATATCCGTCGACAAGCAAAATGTTTTTCATCGTCAGTCATTCGCTTCTTGACGTTTACGGTACACTTCGTACATTAAAAGCGCAGCGGCTACAGAAGCATTTAATGATGTGACATGCCCAACCATCGGCAAATGATATAAAAAGTCACATTTCTCTTTTAATAAGCGACCCATTCCTTTCCCTTCACTACCAATAATGATAGCAAGTGGTAATGTCGCATCCATTTTACGATAATCTACAGAGCCTTTCGCGTCTGTACCCGCAATCCATACGCCGCGATCTTTTAACTCATCAACCGTTTGCGCAAGGTTATTAACTCGCACAACAGGTACATGTTCAATGGCACCCGTTGAAGCTTTTGCAACAACAGCTGTCAAACTGACTGAGCGGCGCTTAGGAATAATAATACCATGCACACCAATTGCATCTGCAGTTCGCATAATAGAGCCTAAGTTATGCGGGTCTTCTAATTCATCTAAAATTAAGAAAAATGGATCCTCTTGTTTTTTTTCTGCTGCTAAGAATAAGTCGTCTAGTTCAGCATAACTATATGCGGCAACAGAAGCAACAATTCCTTGGTGATTTGCATCTGATAATTGATCTACCTTTTTTTTCGGTACAAATTGAACTATGATTCCACGTTCATGCGCTAAATCTAGTAGTTCACCTACTCCAGATTTTTTTACACCTTCTGCAATCCATACCTTATTCATATCGCGGCCTGAACGAAGTGCTTCTAACACTGGGTTTTTACCGGCAATAATTTCACCATTTTGTTCTGCCATTATTTCGACACTCCTTTTGATTCCTCGATTATTTGAATAGCGTATGCAATGATTTCATCTACGCGTTCTATTTCATGTAATAAATAGAGACTACCAAGCACAGCCTCAAAGCCTGAGCTATTACGGTATGTTTGTACATCTGTATTTTTTGGCACAGAGCCAGATTTAGCATTGCGCCCTCGACGGAACACAGCCAATTCCTGCTCTGTTAAAAAGTTTTCATCCATCATGCGATGCACAATCATAGACTGTGCCTTCGCAGATACATAATGCGTTGCTTCTTTGTGAAGTGTATTTGGTTTTACGCGACCCGCACGCAGTAAATGCTCACGAATCTGCTGTTCTAAAACCGCATCTCCCATATATGCGAGGGCTAATGCATTTAATTGCTTCACATCTTCATTTCGGAGTTTATCCAAGTTCTTTACCCTCGTTTCCATCTAGTTCCTTGGCGAGTATCTTCTAAAATGATACCTTGCGCTTGCAAATGGTCACGGATTTCATCTGAACGGGCAAAATCGCGGTTTTTACGTGCATCTACGCGCTCTTGTAAAAGTGCTTCGATTTCTTCGTCTAAAAGTTCAGCTTCTTTTGCAAACTCAATACCTAAGACGTCACCAACTACCTCAAAAGTTTCAGTAAAACTAGTCAATACTTTCTCATCAGTATTCGTTTCATTCAAGTAAATATTGGCGATTCGCGCTAGTTCAAATAATACTGAAATTGCATTGGCTGTATTAAAATCATCGTCCATCGCTTCTTCAAATTGAATTTTTTGTTCAGCTATTTTTTCTAGCCATTCCTCTGAATTATCGCCAAGACTAGCAGTTGCCGTTAAGCGATGTTTGACATTATTGTAAGCTGTACGAATACGCTCTAGGCCAGTAGCTGCTGCATCTACTAAATCTTTCGCAAAGTTAATTGGATGGCGGTAGTGTACAGATAGCATAAAGAAACGTAACACTTGTGGGTCAATCTGTTTACGAATATCGTTTACAAGTACAAAATTTCCAAGGGATTTTGACATTTTTTCATTATCAATATTAATATACCCATTATGCATCCAGTAACGCGCAAATGTTTTGTCATTATGTGCTTCTGATTGGGCAATTTCATTTTCATGATGTGGGAATGTTAAATCTTGACCACCTGCATGAATATCAATTGTATCACCTAGATGCTCGCGTGCCATAACGGAGCACTCAATATGCCAACCTGGTCGTCCTTTGCCCCAAGGACTTTCCCAGTAAATTTCGTCAGGCTTAGCCGCTTTCCATAAAGCGAAATCTAACGCATCGTCTTTCTTCTCACCAGCTTCAATGCGAGCGCCAATCTTTAAATCGTCCACAGATTGATGTGATAGCTTGCCGTAACCGTCAAATTTACGTGTTCGATAATAAACATCTCCTGCTGACTCATAAGCATAGCCCTTATCGATTAAAACTTTTATGAAATCAATAATGTCTCCCATATGTTCTGTAACACGAGGGTGCACATCTGCTTTTTTGCAACCTAATGCTGTAACGTCTTCAAAATACGCTGCAATAAAACGTTCTGTTAGCTCATGAACTTCCTCGCCAAGCTCGTTGGCGGCTTTAATAATTTTGTCGTCAACATCCGTGAAATTTGAAACAAATTTCACTTCATAGCCCTTGTATTGAAAATATCGACGTACAGTATCATAAACAATTACAGGACGAGAATTCCCAATATGAATATAGTTATAGACTGTCGGACCGCACACGTACATTTTAACTTTGCCTTCTTCTAACGGTACGAAAGTTTCTTTTTGTCTTTTTAATGAGTTGAAAATTTGGATACTCATTGCTTTTCTCTCTCCTTTTGTAAGTGTCCGATTTCTTCTTGCAATGCTGCTATTTGCTTCTCGAAACCTTGACAACGTTCCTCTACAGGGTCAGGAATATTTTGATGGTCTAGTTTTTTCTCTAAACGAACACCATCTTTCATCACAATTTTACCAGGAATACCAACAACTGTGGCATTCGGCGGCACCTCTTTTAACACAACTGATCCTGCACCAATTTTACTATTCTCACCAATTGTAATCGAACCTAATACTTTTGCACCTGTTGCCACTAGTACATTATCCTGTAATGTCGGATGGCGTTTCCCTTTTTCTTTCCCTGTACCACCTAGTGTGACACCTTGATAAAGCGTAACATTATCACCAATCTCACAGGTTTCACCTATAACAACCCCCATACCATGGTCTATAAAGAAGCGACGGCCAATTTTTGCTCCGGGATGAATTTCAATTCCTGTAAAGAAGCGACTTATTTGTGAAATCGAACGTGCAATAAAGTAAAAACGTTTTTTAAAGAACCAGTGTGCCATACGATGCGCCCACGTAGCATGTAAACCTGAATATGTTAATACAACTTCCAGCACACTGCGTGCCGCTGGATCATTTTCAAAAATCGTTTCTACATCTTCCTTCATTCTTTTAAACATAAAAAACTCCCCCTTTTCAATTTTGATCTGTCTTACTCCCTTAGCAATTTAAACACTCCATTGCGCCCTTTGGAACAACGAAAAAAACGTCCCTATCATTCCTATTAAGGAATGACAGAGACGCTAAATTTGCGCGGTTCCACTCTGATTGAAGGCAAAGGCCCTCCACTCTGGACGTTCTGTAACGGGAACGAATCGATAAAGCCTACTTAACGTTCAGCTCTATACTCAAAGGTGCATTTCGGTTTCGCCTTGGCTCAGACCACTTTCAGCCGGTGATGGTCTTCTCTTTAGAGCATGCGCCACGTACTTCTCCTTATCAACACTTTAAAATATTAGATTAACCTTAATATATGCGAATTTTTAAAAGTTAAATTCATTTTACATGGAAGAAACCAATTGTCAATAAAATTCTATTATTGCGCGTATTTTTCTACGCGAGCAATCGTTTTTTCTTTACCAATTAGGCAAATTGCATTTGGCAATTCAGGACCATGTGTTTCACCAGTAGTGACAACACGGATTGGCATAAATAAGTTTTTGCCTTTATGGCCTGTTTCTTTTTGTACAGCTTTAATAGCTGCTTTTACAGTTTCTGGTGTAAACTCTTCTAAACCTTCAAGCTGTACTTTAAATGCTGCCATTACTTCTGGTACTTGCTCACCAGCTAAGACTTCATTCGCTTCTTCATCATATTCAATATGGTCGTTGAAGAATAGGCTAGATAATTCCACAATTTCCGCACCGAAGCTCATTTGTTCATGATAAAGTGCAATTAAATCAGTCGCCCAAACACGCTCTTCTGCTGTTAATTCTTCAGGCAATAAGCCAGCTTTTTGTAAGTGTGGTAAAGATAATGTCACCACTTCTTCTAATGATAATTTTTTGATGTACTGATTATTCATCCAAGTTAACTTTTGCTTATCGAACATAGATGGTGATTTTGACAATCGTTTTTCATCAAACATTTCGATTAATTGTTCTTTCGAGAAAATCTCTTCTTCCCCTTCTGGAGACCAGCCTAATAATGCAAAGAAGTTAAACATGGCTTCTGGAAGGTAACCAAGATCTTTATATTGCGTTACGAATTGAATAATTGATTCATCACGTTTTGATAATTTTTTGCGATTTTCGTTAATGATTAATGTCATATGACCGAAGCATGGATATTCCCACCCGAACGCATTGAAAATCATCAATTGCTTAGGTGTGTTTGATAAATGCTCTTCACCACGGAAAACGTGTGAGATTTCCATAAAGTGATCATCTAATACTACCGCGTAATTGTATGTCGGAATACCATTCGCTTTTACTAGTACCCAGTCACCGATATCCTTTGATTCGAATGATACTTGTCCACGTACTAAATCATCGAATTCATATGTTACGTTTTCAGGTACACGCATACGAATTGTGTATGGTTCACCAGCTGCTTCTTTAGCCGCTACTTCTTCAGCTGATAAATGACGGCAAGTCCCATCATAAGTTGGAGCTGCAACGCCACGAGCCTTTTGTTCTTCACGAGATGCTTCTAGTTTTTCTGATGAACAGAAACATTTATAAGCTAAACCTTGATCTAATAGCTTTTGTGCATGCTCTTTATAAATATCTAGACGCTCCATTTGACGATAAGGCGCATATGGACCCCCAATATCGATAGATTCATCATATTCAATGCCTAACCACTTTAAGTTATCTAGCTGAGATGCCTCTCCGCCTTCTACATTACGCTCAATATCCGTATCCTCGATACGTACGATGAATTTACCATTGTGATGTCTTGCATATAAATAGTTGAATAACGCTGTACGCGCCCCACCAATATGTAAGAAACCTGTTGGTGATGGTGCATAACGAACGCGAACTTCTTTGGTCATAATTAAAAGCCTCCTAAATGTTCGTCTGAAAAAATTCCGACCTTTTTAACTTTGTTCATTTTACCACTGTAGTATAGGAAATAAAAGTAGTGCGTGTTTAGGAATATAGCACACGCCTTCATTTTATTTTTTAATTAATAAAATGGTTGCCATAGAGGCGATACCTTCTTCACGGCCTGTAAAACCTAATCGCTCAGTCGTCGTTGCCTTAACATTCACCTGCGAAGGTTCTGCATGAAGTAATTCGGCAATACGATTTTGCATTTGTTCTATATATGGTGCCATTTTCGGACGCTGCGCCATAATTGTGCAGTCTACATTCCCTAACACATAACCTCTATCCTCAACAATTTTCCAAATATGCTCAAGCAATTTTGCTGAATCTGCATCCTTAAATGCTGGATCAGTATCAGGGAAATGACGGCCAATGTCCCCCTCACCGATTGCACCAAGTGCCGCATCTGTTACCGTGTGTAATAATACGTCTGCATCTGAATGGCCAACTAATCCCTTTTCATGTGGAATAGTTATACCACCTATAATTAATGGGCGCCCTTCTTCAAATGCATGTACATCAAACCCTTGTCCTATTCGAAACATACAATTCTGCTACTACAACACAGATGATTGTAGCAGCGCTCACCTTCTTCCGTTTTTATATTTTATCTGAATAATCATACCCTCACATTTTAACATATTTCCTAGGAAATTTTGTTGTCAGCCTATACGATCAGTTCTATATTGCAATTGTTTCTTTTACTAGATAAAAAACCAATTTAGGAGATACAGTATAGCAGGTAGATTAAGAATTCAAATTTTATGAAATACATCTCAATTCATGTCGTATATGCCATGAATGTTTATACTAAAAAATCTCATCAGCTAATCAGCCTGACGAGATTTTATATTTATTCTTTAAAACGTTTCTAATGCACGTTTACGTAAAATGGCTTCACCAAAAACTAAATCTTCTTTCGTTGTCATCTTCACATTTTCATAACTGCTTTCCACGATGTGCACTACATGACCGAGACGTTCGACTAACATTGCTTCATCCGTACCAAGGAAACCTATTTTTTCCGCGACATCTTCCGCTTCCGCAATTAAATCAAATTGGAAGGCTTGGGGTGTTTGAATCATCCAGAGACTTTCACGGTCTACCGTCTCCTCAATGACTCCATTACGTACCTTTTTCATTGTATCCTTCGCACGTACCCCCGCAATGGCAGCTCCAAAATCGTGTGCACTCTGTACAAGATTTGCAATAATATCATGTCTAATAAAAGGCCGTGCAGCATCATGTACAAGAACAATATCAACTTGCTCCATTTCCTTCATACAGGAATGGACCGAATGTTGACGCTCAGCCCCACCATCAGGTAAACCCTTAACCTTAGAGATGCCAAATGTCACGAGCATTTCTTGAATGATTGCTCGTTCTTCTGGCTTTACTGCAAGCCAGATGCCTGTACACTGTTCGTCTTGCTCAAATACTTCTAATGTGTGTATTAAAATAGGTTTCTCTAAGAGCTTTAAAAACAATTTATTTTGTCCTGCACCCATTCGCTTTCCGCTACCAGCAGCAGGTAATACTACTTCATATTGCAACTTTCCCACTTCCTAATCATCCTTTGGCTTGGCAAAGATCATACGACCAGCTGATGTTTGCAGAACACTCGTTACTGTTACTGTAATTGCCTGTCCTATATAGCTTCGACCACCTTCTACGACAATCATCGTACCATCATCTAAATAAGCGACGCCTTGGTTATGCTCTTTTCCGTCCTTAATAACAACTACTTGCATATCCTCACCTGGAATAACAACTGGCTTCACTGCATTCGCTAAATCATTAATATTTAAAACTTTCACTTGGTGTAACTCACACACTTTGTTAAGGTTGAAGTCATTTGTAACGATTTGTGTACCATTACCCATTTTCTTTGCAAGTCGCACAAGCTTTAAGTCCACTTCCTGTACATCTTCAAAGTCTTCTTCCGTAATCTCGACCTTCGTCATGCGTTCATCTTGCAGCTTTTTTAAAATATCTAAACCGCGGCGACCTCTTGTTCGTTTTAGCGTATCCGAAGAATCTGCTATATGTTGTAGCTCCGTTAACACAAACTGTGGCACAACTAATATCCCTTCAATAAAGCCTGTTTCAGAAATATCTGCAATGCGCCCATCGATAATAACACTTGTATCTAAAAGCTTATAGCTACCTCGTATTTCTTGTACACCAACACCCTCATTCGCTTTCTTTTTGGCATTATTACCGCGCAATGTAAACAACTGCAGTAGTTCATCGCGTTTTTTAAACCCTACACGGAAGCCTAAATATCCAAGTACAAATGACAGGACTATTGGTACAACCTCCGTAATGACCGGTAATTTTACAAATTGTACACTATCAATCGCAAAGCCTAAAAAATAAGCGACAATGAGTCCGATAATCAGCCCGAGTGTACCAAATAATAAGTCACCAACGGGTACTTTAAACAGCACCTCTTCCATCCAGCTAATCAGCCGTACAAAATAATCAGAAAATGCAAACGATAATGTAAATAGTAAAAGTGCCCCTAAAGCTACTGATACGTAAGGATTATCAAGCCAAGGATTAGAAGATAAATGAAGCAATTCGTATAATGGCGGTAAGAAAACAAAGCCTAAAGCTCCTCCGATTAGTAAAAAGGCAATTTGAATAAACTTTTTCACAAGCTGTCACCTCCCATTCTTATATTTGATTATACATAGTTTACTGTAGAAAATCTTTCCTGAGCCCATTAAAATATCTTTAATTTCACCTTCCATCACTGAAGATTTTGAAGTCTACCGAAAGATATAAAGTCTTCCGATAGTTTTTATTGGTTTTTGTAGGACATTTAACTGAAGCGATTGATGAATCGATGAAGTAAAAGTGCATGTCGGCGCATTGTCCAACATGCACAATTTCTTTATACCTCTCTGAAGCATGCATGCAATGCATCTTTTATCGTTTCAACACCGACAACTTCAATACCTTGCGGGAAATCCCATCCACCGATATTAGAAGTAGGGATGAATACACGTTTAAAACCGAGTTTTGCTGCTTCTATAACGCGCTGTTCGATACGAGATACACGGCGGACCTCCCCGGTTAGGCCTACTTCCCCAATAAAACAATCTGTCCCCCTGACTGCTTGATCCTTAAAACTTGAAACAATACTCGTCAACACAGCAAGGTCAATCGCTGGCTCATCAAGCTTCACCCCGCCAGCAACTTTAATATATGCATCTTGCGCTTGCAGCATGAGCCCCATCCGCTTTTCAAGTACTGCCATGAGTAATTGTACGCGGTTCTGATCCACCCCAGTTGCCATGCGTTTTGGGTAATTAAAGCTTGTTGGTGTCACAAGTGATTGAATTTCTACTAAAATTGGGCGCGTTCCTTCCATTGATGCCACAATTGTTGAACCCGCCGCACCTTGCGAACGTTCCTGTAAAAATAGCTCAGACGGATTTAATACTTCCTTTAAGCCTCCTTGTAGCATTTCGAAAATAGCAATTTCATTTGTAGAGCCAAAGCGATTTTTCTGACTTCGTAAAATACGGTGATTATGATGACGTTCGCCCTCAAAATATAACACTGTATCAACCATATGCTCTAATATACGTGGACCAGCAATTTGCCCCTCTTTCGTCACATGACCTACTAAGAAAATTGCAATGCCTTTTGTTTTCGCAATACGCATCAACTCTGCTGTACATTCACGTACTTGTGACACGCTACCAGGCGCACTTGTCACTTCTGGATGGAAAACGGTTTGAATAGAATCCACAATAACAAACTTCGGCTGTACATCATCAATTGTTTGATTTAACAACTCTAAATTCGTCTCTGAATAAATATAAAGCTCCTGTGACATCACGCCTAAACGCTCAGCACGCAACTTCGTTTGACGAATCGATTCCTCACCAGAAATATAAAGCACACGATGCCCTTTATTCGACAACAGCGCTGACACCTGTAAGAGTAGTGTTGATTTCCCGATCCCAGGATCCCCACCAATCAATACAAGCGATCCAGGCACGATTCCACCACCCAAGACACGATTCAACTCGCCCATTTCTGTTGCCACACGAGATTCCTCCACCGTCTCTATCTGCATAATTGGTAACGCTTTTTGTGTAACAGTTGCAGAATGCTGAAAAGCTCCACGTGGCCCCTTCGCTACGACCTCAACCTCTTCCACCATCTTGTTCCATTCCCCACAACCTGGACATCTTCCCATCCATTTTGCAGATTCATAGCCACAACCCGAGCATACAAATTTTGTTTTTTTCTTTGCCATAATTGCTATCACCTCGAATATTTGTTCTTATTTCTATTTTACATAAAAAAAGACAGCTTAGCACTATGGCCTCGCTGCCTTTCCATAAAGTAAATTTTTAATCGATTACTGATGCTCTATTTGTTCTATAATTCAGTAGAATTATTTTGAAATCGAGACACCCTCTTTTTTCTTCACGACAAACTCATCGTTCACATAATCGATAATAACTTGATTTCCTTTTTCAACATTGCCTTTAAGAAGTTCTTCCGATAAACGGTCTTCCACTTGTTTTTGCAGTGCACGACGAATTGGACGGGCACCGTATTGTGGATCGTAACCTTCATCCGCAATTTTCTCAAGTGCTGAATCTGTTAACTCAAGCGAAATGTCTTGTTCTTTTAGACGTTTTGTTAAAGCGTTTGCCATCATCGATACGATTTCTTTTAAGTGTCCTTTTTCTAACGAGTGGAAGACAATCATTTCGTCAATACGGTTTAAGAATTCTGGACGGAATGCTTTTTTCAACTCTTCTAACATAGTGCCCTTCATATCTTTATGCTTCGACTCCGAACCACCTAAACTGAAACCTAGGTTTTTTTGATATTTTAATGCATCCGCACCAACGTTTGATGTCATAATGACCACCGTATTTCGGAAATCAACCACACGGCCTTTAGAATCTGTTAAACGGCCATCTTCTAGCACTTGTAATAATATATTGAAGACATCTGGATGTGCCTTTTCAATTTCATCAAGTAACACAACAGAATATGGTTTACGGCGAACTTTTTCTGTAAGCTGACCACCATCGTCAAAGCCGACATAGCCCGGAGGTGAACCAACTAAACGTGATGTCGAATGTTTCTCCATGTACTCTGACATGTCAACACGAATCATCGCATCTTCATCGCCAAACATTACTTCAGCAAGCGCTCTAGCTAGCTCTGTTTTACCGACACCTGTAGGACCAAGGAAAATGAATGAGCCGATTGGACGTTTCGGGTCCTTTAAGCCTGCTCTTGCACGACGAATTGCACGAGAGATTGCTTCTACTGCTTCGCTTTGACCAACAACGCGTTTGTGTAACTCCCCTTCAAGTTGTAAAAGCTTCGCCGATTCTTCATGTGCGATTTTCGCTACTGGTATTCCCGTCCACATCGATACAACCGCTGCCACATCGTCCACAGTTACCTTGGATTCAGCTTTACCCTGTTCTTCTTTCCACGTTTTGCGTGTTGTTTCAATTTCGTCTTTTAACTTCTGCTCTGTATCTCTTAAAGAAGCCGCTTTTTCAAATTCTTGACCAGAAACAGCTGCATTTTTTTCAGAACGAACATTTTCAAGCTTATCTTCCAGCGCCTTTAGATTTGGCGGAACTGCAAATGAACGTAAGCGTACTTTAGAACCTGCTTCATCAATTAAGTCAATTGCTTTATCTGGTAAGAAGCGATCCGAAATATAGCGATCACCCATTTTCGCTGCTGCCTCAATAGCTTCATCTGTAATTTTCACACGATGATGTGCCTCGTAACGATCTCGTAAACCATGGATGATTTGAATAGCCTCTTCAACAGTTGGCTCATCTACTTGAATTGGCTGGAAGCGACGCTCTAAAGCAGCATCCTTTTCAATATATTTACGGTACTCATCTAAAGTTGTTGCACCGATACATTGCAGTTCACCACGTGCTAATGATGGTTTTAAAATATTTGATGCATCAATTGCACCTTCCGCACCTCCAGCACCGATTAATGTATGCAATTCATCAATGAATAAAATGACATTACCTGCTTGGCGAATCTCATCCATTACTTTTTTTAGACGATCCTCAAATTCACCACGGTATTTTGTACCTGCAACAACTGTCCCCATATCAAGGGTCATTACACGTTTATCACGAAGGATTTCCGGCACCTCATTATTAATAATTTGCTGCGCTAAGCCTTCTGCAATGGCCGTTTTACCCACCCCTGGCTCACCAATTAAAACGGGGTTGTTTTTTGTACGGCGCGATAGTACTTCAATAACGCGTGTGATTTCTTTACTACGACCAATAACAGGGTCTAATGAACCTTCACGTGCGATTTGCGTTAAATCACGCGCTAGGCTATCTAATGTAGGTGTATTAGCGGCCTGTGCTGCTTGCTGACCAGATTGCGCATTGTCGTTATTACCAAGCAACAGTAATACTTGCTGACGCGCTTTGTTTAAACCGACACCCGCATTGTTTAAGACGCGAGCTGCCACACCTTCGCCTTCACGAATTAATGCTAATAGTAAATGCTCTGTACCGATATAGGAATGACCTAATTTACGTGATTCATCGACTGATAGTTCAATTACCTTTTTAGCACGAGGTGTATAGTGAACGATTGGACCAACATCCTCTGTACCTTTACCAACTAATTCTTCAATGCCAACTTCAATCATTTGAGGGCTAATATCAATGGCTTCTAATGCCTTCGCTGCAATACCCCCGCCTTCACGAATAAGCCCTAAAAGAATATGCTCAGTCCCTATTGATTCGTGTTTCCAACGAATCGCCTCTTCCTGTGCAAGCTGTAATACTTTTTGTGCGCGTTGTGTAAAACGATTAAACATCATATGAATCCTCTCCTTTTCCCCCTATAGTAGGCTTACTCAAAGTTTCTTGAAATAATGCCTCACGAAGCATCTTTGCTCGTACTCGGTCACGTTCGGACGGTGGTAGTGCCTCGCCTGCATAATGCTGTAAAAATCCAGGTTGCATACAGACAATACATTCATTTAAAGTTGCGGCCTTTATGCCATCAATCAACTGTAAATCCACTCCTAAACGTACATTTGATAAACAGGTAGCCGCTTCCTCACTCGTTAAAATGCGAGCATGAGTCAAGGTGCCTAAAGCACGATAAATACGATCTTCTAAAGCAAGTTCTGCCTTATCCATCAGCTTTCCCCTTGCCTGCCGTTCTTTTTGAATAATTTTTTCAGCTACACTTTGGATGTCTGCTAAAATATCATCTTCTGTTTTTCCAAGGGTAATCTGATTCGACACTTGGTAAACATTTCCTAGATTTTCGCTACCTTCTCCATATATTCCCCTAACCGTCATTCCTAATCGTGTCATGGCATTTATTATTTGATTCATCTGACCAGTTAATGTTAGGACCGGGAGATGCATCATGACAGAAGCCCGAAGTCCTGAACCAATATTCGTTGGGCAACTTGTTAAATAGCCAAAATCATCTCGAAATGCATAGGGTAGTGCCCCTTCTAAGGCACGATCAATTTTATTGGCCTGTTCGTATGCCTTTTGAAGTTGAAAACTTGCCGTCATACATTGAATGCGTAAATGGTCTTCTTCGTTCACCATGATGCTAATGGATTCATCCTCAGATAGAAGCATTGAGCCAACTAGCTCTTTTTTGGCTAACTGCGGACTAATTAAATGTTTTTCAACTAGGATTTGTCGTTGTAATGGTGTTAAATCTTTTATAGCAAAATAAGAGTACCTTTCAAGGAGTTTAGGACTGTCTTGAATAGCGTGTGTAACTGCTTGCTCCACCTGTAGTGCTTCATCCTCTGAGAACACGAGTGGGAAACGGTAACCATCTAAATTCCGAGCAAGCCGAATGCGTGTACTTATGACAATATCTGAATAATCATCTTCTATATGCATCCATACAGGTGTAGCACTCTCTAAAAATGGCTCAATCATCACGACACATCACCACCTTCGAATTGTAGCTGATTTTCAAGTTCCTTTGCCTCATCACGAAGCTTTGCAGCCTCTTCAAATTGTTCTTCGTCTACGGCATCTTTCATCCGTTTGCGAATATCTTCAATTTGTTTTTTTATGACATAGACATTGCTATGAGCACCCGGCATTTTGCCAATATGTTGAGGTCCGGCCTGAATACGGTTAAAGAGCTTTGGCAAATGCTCAGCAAAAGTGTCATAACAGCTAGGACAGCCGAATTTCCCCTCTTTCAAAAATCGCTTATACGTAAACCCACAGTGTGGGCACGTTTGTTGTTGGGGTGGTGCTTGTTGCTTTTCACCAACTTTTTGTTGCCACGTTGGTGAGCCGAACCAATTGGATAATAATTGTTGAATTGAAACTGGCTCTTGCTTAAACTCTGCATGAAATGGATGGAACTGCGAAGCGCAAACGTCACAATAATGATGCTCCACCTTCTGACTATTTTGAACTTGTGTTACAGTTACTGTCGCATTGCGCTGCTTGCAATGTTCGCATATCATTTCCATCACCTCTTTACTTTTGCTTTTCATATTTAATCGTTGTTAACATCGCACGTAAAATATTCGCACGAATGTTATCCCGTAAAGGTAGTTGTAAATCTAATGTTGAGCGATCAACTGCCGCTAACATTAATTTCGCTTCTCGTTTCGAAATTACCTGCTCATCAATTAAACGATAAACTACATCTTCAGCCACTGTTTGAGATGCTCCACCTTCAATATGAAAGAGTACATCATCAATCAAATCAATTTGTGAGTTTGCACGGACACGTAAAATTCGAATATATCCACCCCCGCCACGTTTACTTTCAACAAGGTAACCACGCTCAGCAGTAAATCTTGTATTAATTACATAATTTATTTGGGACGGTACACATTGAAATTTATCGGCAATTTCACTACGTTTAATTTCAATATGCCCTTCTCCACCTAATTCAAGTACTTGCTTTAAGTAGCCTTCTATGATGTCTGAAATATTACGCATTTTAGGAATACACCTCGCTAACTGCACTGACTTTGACTATCTTTGACTATCTTTGACTATATTATACAGAACGCTTGAAAATAATTGCAATTAATAAGCACATTGAAAAGTTGTAAGTATTATTTCGCACTAAATTAAGTACGATTTATCATCCGGCAATAGTGTGTCACTGGTCCATCCAGAGTTAGGAGATACGTTCTTTTCCAATGATCATCAAAGAAATTAAACCTCTCCGCTAAGTTTGTCACATAAAACAACATAGAAAAAAGTTAAAACGAGTTCATAATTATAGCCTACCCTTTTCAACGATAGAAAAAACGCAAGCATATGCATCTAGCATATACTTGCGTCTATAGAAATTATACCCAGCGACCAACAATCGGGTAGCGCCAAGGCTCATCAGATAATGCCTTCACAATACCGATAATTGGTACGACAAATAACATAATGATAAAAATCAGTAAGAAAGGTAAACCGATTAACACCACACTTAAAATACCTGCAATGGCAATCAATACCCACATCACAATTTGGAACAGCAAAGCTTGAATGGAAACTGCTTTTATTTCATCATCAGAACTAATTAAGAAAAAAATAATCGGTACTAACCATGGCGCAAAAAACGCACTTGCATGTATGATTACCTTAGACCATTTTGCCTCCATTTATATCAACCTTCCTTTTTTTATTTGTCTTTTTTATTTGTACTACTATTTACGGAACTATACCCTAAATAGTTTCACGCACATATTAAAATTTTTAAAAAATTTTTTTTGAAAGGTATGTGATTCATGATGGAATTTAATAACACACTCGCAAACGAATATGAAAAAGGTATTCGACGTACGTTACCAAGCTATGATGCAATGCTACGTTTAACACAAGCCTTTTATCGATCCAACCTGTCTGAGGAAGCTACGTTTTTAGTACTTGGCTCAGGAAGCGGCAATGAAATTTTACAGCTTGCCGAACAAAGACCTCACTGGTCCTTTGTCGGTGTAGATACTGCACAAGCAATGCTCCTAATTGCAGAAGAACGCTTAAAACTGTTACCAAATAATATTTCCTTATTTCAAGGCACTATACTAGAAACACCTCTACCAATAACAAAGTTTGATGCTGCCAGTTGTATATTAGTTCTGCATTTTATCGAAACTTATGAAGAGAAACTTGCAACATTAAAAGAAATTGCGAAGCATTTAAAACCTGGAGCACCCTTTGTCCTTGTATCTAAATACGGGCAGCTAAACTCAACTGAAACGGAGTTACAGTTTGATTTATGGCGTGCCTACTGGCTACAACATACAAAGCTTTCAGCCTCAGAATTGGCTAATATGGAGCAGTCCATACGTGCTCTATCATTTATGCAGGAAGAGGAAATTTTAACGCTGTTACAACAAGCAGGCTTTACACAACCGTCCAGATTTTTTGCAACAACATTATTTGCCGGTTGGGTATGCTATAAAGACATACTCTAATAGTTGAAGATTCTAGACACACAGGACGTCCTAGTGTTGACGTTCCGAAAAGATTTCATGTGCTCAACCTGCCGTGATATCCCATCAAATCTATGTGTGCCTGGATCAACCGGTTACTTATGAGCGCTATCTCCCCATTAGATGTCCCGCTTGCTATTAGTTTTGAAGTAGAGGGTTAGCGCCCGTTTATAAACAGAATAGAGGTGAATGCCGTGATTCGCACAATGGGCATTTCGAAAAATCAACAATTATTAAAGGGATTTCCGCTAGAAGATATTAAAAATAATCATTTTGAATGGTTCTGGGTTGATTTTAATTGCCCAACCATTGAGGAAGAGCTTTTACTCGATACTTTCTTTCATTTTCATCCATTAGCCATTGAAGATTGCTTAATGCGTTTGCAACGGCCAAAGCTCGATTTTTATGATGATTATCATTTTTTTGTAATTCATAGACTTAACGAGGAAACCCTAATAGCTGAGGAATTAAATATCTTTGTCTCTGATAAGTTTATCGTTACGTTCCACAAAAATGAGACACCAGAAATAGATAAGGTGCAAAAACTTTTAGAAGAGCAACCAAAGGATTGGGAGCGTGGCACTGTATTTCTAACCTACCAGACGATTGATAAAATTGTCGATAGCTATTTCCCACTTGTCTATAAAATTGAAGATCATCTAAATGCACTTGAAGATGAACTTACCTATCAAAGCAGTGTAAATGCCATGCAGATTGTATTTGAGTTCCGTAGTGATTTACTTCATTTACGAAGAACTATTTTACCCATGCGAGACCTACTATATCGGGTACTTAGCTCTTATCGTTTTGCACTAAAAAAATCTGAACGAGCCTATTTCGGTGATATTCACGATCATTTAATTAAACTGACAGAGATTGTTGAATCCAATCGTGAGCTTACAGCCGATATGCGCGATAACTATATGGCGATGAGCTCTAGTCGCATGAATGGAATTATGATGACGCTAACAATTGTTTCCACCATTTTTATTCCGCTAACATTTATTGCTGGTGTTTATGGGATGAATTTCGATATTATGCCAGAGCTCCATGGTCGATACAGCTACTTTATCGTCCTTGGTATTATGCTATTAATAGTCGCCTTTATGCTGTCATTTTTTAAATACAAAGGCTGGTTTAAGCTATTTAAACCCTAAAACAGTGGGCACCTTAAAAGTCCTTCAAATTGACGCCCCCTGCTGGGACTCGTGTTTCACTTTCCCATAGGAATCGCGGGTTTTTACCTTTATATTAAAAAAATAGTATGCTAGGAGTACTCCTAGCATACTATTTTTACATATTGGATCACTATGATTAATACGGCCCTCGATCATCCACTTTATTTTCCCCTTGTTGTGGAAATAAAAAATAGGCAAGTACCCCTGATACTAACGTTGCACCAATGGTAATTAAAAGTTGGTCTAAATCCGGTACTTCTGCATAATAGTTGTTTAACATATAAACTGATCCAATAGCGACAACCACCATGACAGGAATTACAAACTTAAAACGCTTCTTCTCCATGTAATGTCTCCTTTTTAACAAATATTATTTTGATATTTTCACATACAATTATTTATCAAACTAAACAGTTCGTATTTTACAGGTTTGTTATATGAAATTCAAACTGCTTTTTCTTCTATAAAAAATCTATTTCTTGACTTTTAAACGACAATCATTTGAAATTAATGCAAAAAATATAGAAATAAACTAAAATTTTAACCAAATTTGCTACTAAAAATAGTAGAATATATTAAATAGCATATATTTTGCAAATTTATATACCTAGCAATAGGAAGACACTTTACTTGATATATTTATTAAGAATGGAGCAGACAACCATGAGTTGGTTTACAAAAAAGAACAATTCTAGCTACTCAATTTTGTTATCGCCTGAGGAATATAAGCATGATGTACAATTAGATGTTTCTAGCCACCCAAACCTTCTAAAACAGTTGCAGTTATTAGATTTAACAACTGAAGATTTAGCCATTATTAAACAACTTCAACCTTTAGCTAAAGATTTAATCCCTAAAATGGTTGATCAATTTTATGAAGCCATTAGTTTAAGTCAAGATTTATTGAATATTATTCACAAAACTTCACAAATCGACCGTTTAAAAATTACATTACATAAACATTTAAGTGATATTTTCGAAAGTCATATTAATGACGCATACATTAACGAAAGAAAGTCAATAGCCGAGACACATGTGCGTATTGGTTTACAATCTAAATGGTACATAGCCTCTTTCCAATCATTAACTTCGACGTTTGCAAAGTTTGCAAATGAATTAGATATATCTAAGCATGATGCACTTCGTGCCATTAATGCTTTCTGCAAAATCATTAACTTTGAACAACAGCTTGTTATTGAAGCTTACGAAAAAGAGGAAGAACGCATTCGTTCAGCGACGGATGCAACAAAGCACTCACTTGTTACAACCATTCAAAGTACAGCAGAAGAGTTAAATGCTATTAGTGAGGAAACTGCTGCCTCTTTAATGGTTATTTCTGCACAAACAGATGATATTGCCGTAGCAACAAAACAAGGTTTGAGCTTCGTTGAAGATACAAAAGAAAAATCTAGTCGTGGTCAACAACAATTACAAGAGCAAAATGATTTAATACATGTCATTTTACAAAGTGTCAATAGCCTTGAAGTGACAATGAACCAATTACGTACATCTTCACAAAAGATTACTGAAATTGTAGGACTGGTTACAGGTATTGCAGATCAGACTAATCTATTAGCGTTAAATGCTTCCATTGAGGCCGCTCGTGCAGGTGAGCATGGAAAAGGTTTCGCTGTCGTGGCAGAGGAAGTTCGTAAACTTGCTGAAGAAACAAAAAATGCCGTACAGAACGTTTCGCATCTTATTAAAGAAACGGAAAGCAATATCGCAACTATGGCAAGCTCCGTTATCAATGTAGACCAAAAAATTCAACATAGTGTAGATACACAAACAAATTTATCAAAATCATTTAATGATATTGCAGATGCTGTTTCAGGTATTCAGCAGCAATATGTAAATACTGCACGAGATATTTCTACCATTTCAAATTTAATTACTGAGTTGTCACAAGGTGCTACACTTGTTTCCTCTTCTTCAGACTCATTGATTAATGTAGTAAATGAATTAAATATATAATGTCTTCTAATTCTATATGCTCTAATACGAGCTATATAAAAGGGAAATTGACACATTCGAGTCAATTTCCCTTATTGTTTTAATGTGCCAAAGCACGTTTTTGCTTACGATGTTCTCGCCGCGCAGGACCTGTTTCAAATAGACGTTTCTCAGCATCTGTTTCAGGAATAATGGCTGGAACGGCCTTTGGTTTACCTTTTTCATCGACCGCTACCATTGTTACAAAAGATTCCGTCGTTAACTTCTCTTTCCCTGTTTCAAAATTACGTGAAATCACCCGCACATAAACCTCCATTGAAGAACGTCCTGTAGAAGAAACAATGCTTTCAATTTCTAAAATATCCCCTACATGAGCTGAAGATAAAAAATCAACCGAATCAATTGAGGCTGTTACCACATGGCCTTTTGCATGTTTCATCGCTGTAATCGCAGCAATTTCATCAATATAAGCTAACACTCTTCCACCAAAAATGGAATTGTGATTATTTGTATCTGGCGGTAATACGAGACGCGTTTGAACCGTACGTGATTGGCTCATTGGTACAGCGTTATTTGTCATAGTTCTAATAACTTCCCTTCCTGTATGTTCTTCCGCCATAGTATCGTACAAAAAGATTTGATGCAAACCTAGAATGTTTTTTTCATCGCAATGAACTTCGTATCTGTCATTTCCTCAATTGCCCATTTTATACCCTCACGACCGTATCCACTCATTTTTACGCCACCATATGGCATATTATCAACCCTGAAAGTTGGTATGTCGTTAATAATAATAGCTCCTGCTTGTAATTCATCTGCTGCATGTAAAGCATCTGGCAGTACATTCGTATATATTCCTGCATTTAAGCCAAATTCCGACTCATTCACTAGTCGAATAGCGTCGTCTAATGTTTCATATGAAACAATTGAGACGATTGGTGCGAATGTTTCCTGACAAACTATTTTCATATCAGCTGTCACATGTGTCATAACGGTTGGTGTTAATGTGCGTTCCGTGAACGTTCCACCTGTGGCTACGATAGCTCCCTGTGCCTTGGCTTCTTCAATCCATGCGCGAATACGTTTTACCTCACCTGGATTAATCATAGCACTAACATCTGTATTTTTATTGAGTGGATCACCTACGACTAACTTTTCAGTTTCTTTTACAAATGCATTTGTAAATTCTTCAATAATAGAAGCATGCACATATATACGTTGTAACGAAATACAAACTTGTCCAGCAAAACTAAATGCGCCGCTGACACAACGCTTTATAATTTTTTCAATAGGTGTCGATGGCTCGACAATTACCGCAGCATTAGAACCAAGCTCTAATGTTACTTTTCGCAATCCTACTTTTTCTTTTATGCCCAGTCCAACCTTACCACTACCCGTGAATGTCACCTTCTTCACAAACGGATGTGTCACGAGTGTATCACTTAACTCTCCTCCACTACCTGTAACAATTTGTAACACACCATCTGGTAGACCCGCTTTTTTAAAAATTTCGGCCATCACAATCGCACTTAATGGTGTTTGTGTCGCTGGCTTTAACACTACTGTATTTCCTACTGCAAACGCAGGACCTAATTTATGTGCTACTAAGTTAAATGGAAAATTAAAAGGTGTAATGGCAGAAATAACACCTAATGGCTCGCGCTTAGTCCAGCCAATTCGATCGCCTGCTCCCGGTGCGGCGTCCATTGGTACAGTTTCACCCATTGCTTGCTTTGCTCCCTCAGCAGCGAATTGATATGTCGCGATTGTACGATCAATTTCAGCTGAGCCTGCCGATAAAGGTTTTCCTGCCTCATGTGCCAATATCTCTGCTAATTCTTCTTTACGACGTCGCATAATGTCGACCACTTTATATAAAATTTCGGCACGTTCGTAGGCTGTTGTCTTTTTGAACGCTAAAAATGCCTCTTGTGCACCCTCTATTGCTCGTTCAACCTCTTGAACGGATGCCTTTGCAACCTTTGCAATTATCTCACCGCTATAGGGTGATTTTAAGTCATACGATTCCTTCGTGTCTTGCCACTGGCCATTTACCCAAAGCATTGTTTCCTTCATCTTTCAAAAGCACCTCCGAAAAATAATACTCTTCATTAGTTTATCACGAAGAGCTCGTATTAGACGCCACAGCAGCTGCTGTTACTGCTGCCATCATCGCAGCCTGTTGCGCTTGTATTAAAAGCTCGATAGATGCCATTATGGACATAGATAATGACTGTTGTACCTTCGCCATATCATAAATAGCAATTTGTATTGCCATAAACAGCACAAATTCACGATGCCATTTTAATAATTTCATACCCTTTAATTCATGGTACAAATCAGCAATTTGCTGGATTTGCAGATTATTCACTTGAAGAATTGCTAAAAATCCAAGTAATGGATAGTGCATCGTTTTTACTTTTACATCTTGCTTTTTTAATATGTCACGAATATTAACAACGCTTGGCACAAGGTTACTATTGTATTGTGGAGATAAAAATGTTAGCACCTGAGATAGCCATTGTAATTCATTTCCTGCATTGAAATAATACGTGCGTAGCTCCTTATAATAACGATGCATTGTTTCCGCACGTAGGACAACGTCATCTGTTGGGCTACTTAGTAATACAGCATAAGGAATATCATCAAAAGAGGTTAAAAATCGATGATGTTTTCGAATCGCTTCATATAGAGCACGTGCTGTTTGTGCATGTGCTTGTTTCTCACTTTCAATTTTTGTTAAAAATTGAGCAGCTATAAAATTAAAATTCCCACTTTTAAATTTTTCTTCCTTTAGTATCTTTTCATTTATGAGTATATTTTTTACTGCCTGCTCGATATCATCTTGTTCCATTATGTTTGCAGCAATACTATATCCAATGTTTGCTCTTAGTGGAGACATCCATGACGTTTGCTTCTTTATCTCTTGTAATACTTCTTTATATTTTAGAGCATCAAAGGTTCTGCCTGTCGCTACAAATGTACTGGCAATAGCCAATATAATTTTACGATCGACCGACCATCCAGCTGCCTTCGCTATGTCCTCCACCGTTTGTGTAAATTGGTTTTCAATTATAACAAAATCCATCTTAAACACGCCCCTTTTTACTATTTACGTAATATTTCGTCGAAAAGATTCAATCATTTTGTAACAATTAACATAAAAAGTAAACTTAAATTAATGTATGTGACTAGGTTTTATATGGTTTAATAAAAATAAATCAGTAATTAATGGGGGATTATTATGATTGAAAGGACGACTAAAAAATCGTTATTCACTGAAACCTTACGAGATCGGTCGCAGCTTTTTTTAATATTACGTAGCGCTCAAAATAATATTAATTTACATAAACTTTTGCAGAAAAAATAGCCATAGAAAAACAGCGACAAAAAACATTGAAGTTCTTTTGCCGCTGTTTTTAAATTTTTATGCTATTGCTTTAGAGGGTCAATAAAACTTTTGCGAAACACTACTGAAACAAGCCCAATTCTTTTAACTCTTCTGTTGAAAAAGCTCTTGATCTTGTTAAAAACCGCTTACCTTCCACGCCCTCAAGAGAGAACATACCTCCTCTACCGTCAACAACGTCTAAGATAATTTGTGTGTGCTTCCAATAATCATATTGATTTTTATGCATATAAAATGGCGCCCCACCAATCTCACCGAGACATACATCCTGATCACCCAATATTAAGTCACCCTCTGGATAACACATCGGAGAAGATCCATCACAACATCCACCTGATTGATGAAACATAACCGGTCCATGTTTTTCTGTCAATAAATTGATTAGTGCCAGCGTTTCTTCCGTTGCTAATACACGTTCAATCACGCCTTTGCACCCCCTTACTGATTAGAAGAAACCTAGTTTGTTTTCGCTATAGCTTACTAATAAGTTTTTCGTTTGTTGGTAATGCGAAAGCATCATCTTATGCGTCTCACGACCGATACCTGACATTTTGTATCCACCGAATGCAGCATGTGCTGGGTAGGCATGGTAGCAGTTTGTCCAAACGCGACCAGCTTGAATACCTCGACCAAAACGATATGCTGTATTCATATCACGTGTCCAAATACCAGAACCTAAACCATATAATGTATCGTTCGCAATTTCTAATGCTTCTTCTTTCGTTTTAAATGTTGTTACCGCAACAACAGGCCCAAAGATTTCCTCTTGGAAAATACGCATTTTGTTATGTCCTTTGAAGACAGTTGGCTTTACGTAGTAGCCGTTTTCGAAACCTGCACCTACATTATTTTTTTCCCCACCAATTAGACACTCAGCACCCTCTTGCTTACCAATATCTAAATAGGAAAGGATTTTTTCCATTTGCTCACTTGAAGCCTGTGCACCCATCATTGTATTCTGATCTAGTGGATTTCCAACTTTAATGGCTTCTACGCGTTGCAGTACACGCTCCATAAACTTATCATAAATTGATTCTTGAATTAAGGCACGAGAAGGACATGTACACACTTCTCCTTGGTTAAGAGCAAATAATACAAAGCCTTCTACTGCTTTATCTAAAAAGGCATCGTCTTCATCCATAATATCTTCGAAGAAAATATTTGGAGACTTTCCGCCCAATTCTAACGTTACGGGAATAAGGTTTTGTGAAGCATATTGCATGATTAAACGACCTGTTGTTGTTTCACCTGTAAAGGCAATTTTCCCAATACGTGGATTGGATGCAAGTGGTTTCCCTGCTTCTAAACCAAAACCGTTAACAACATTTAGTACGCCTGGTGGCAATAAATCACCAATTAGTTCTACTAACACCATAATCGAAACTGGCGTTTGCTCTGCAGGCTTTAACACCACACAGTTTCCAGCAGCAAGTGCAGGCGCTAGCTTCCAAACAGCCATTAATATCGGGAAGTTCCAAGGGATAATTTGACCGACTACCCCAATAGGCTCATGGAAGTGATAAGCAACTGTATCATTATCTATTTGGCTTAATGCACCTTCTTGTGCACGTAAGGCTCCCGCAAAATAACGGAAATGATCAATCGCTAGAGGGATATCTGCATTCAATGTTTCACGTACCGCTTTTCCGTTATCCCATGTTTCTGCAACGGCTAACTTTTCTAAGTTTTGTTCAATGCGGTCCGCTATTTTAAGTAAAATGTTTGCACGCTCTGTTGCAGATGTTTGGCCCCATGCATCTTTTGCGGCATGTGCTGCATCCAGTGCATGTTCAATATCCTCAGCAGTTGAACGCGCTGCTTGTGTAAAAACTTGTCCAGTAACAGGAGTAACATTATCAAAGTATTGAGCTTTCACTGGGGGTGTCCATTCTCCACCAATGTAATTATCATATTTCTCTTTGAATTGAACTACCGACCCTTCAGTGTTTGGAAATGCATAAACCATTTTACTTCTCCCCTTTACACAAAATAATGAGAAAATACCTACAAAAATAGCTGTTTTATATCGAAATAACAATATTTTCATAGAAACCCTCTTACACAATATATTGTCAGAAACGAAAAATAATTTCAACTTTTTAGAATTTATTTTCCGGTGAAATTATTTTTGCTAGAAAAGCTTCTAGGATTCACGGTGCGCCCAACGATAATGTATACTTAAAATAATATAAATGTATAGGAGAACGGTATGCGTATTAATAAATATTTGAGTGAGACTGGCATTGTATCACGTCGCGGTGCTGATAAGTGGGTAGAAGAAGGTAAGGTAACCATCAATGGGGAGCTTGCAACTGTTGGCAGTCAAGTAGAAGCAGGTGATTTAGTTTGCGTAGACGGAAAAGAGGTAAAAAGAGAACAACAACTTGTGTATATAGTGTTAAATAAGCCAGTTGGCATAACAAGTACAACTGAACAGCATATAAAAGGAAATGTCGTTGATTTTATTAATCACCCCTTGCGAATTTTTCATATTGGTCGACTCGACAAAGAATCTGAGGGATTATTATTACTGACAAATGATGGTGATATTGTAAACAAAATTTTACGTGCAGAAAACCATCACGAAAAGGAATACATCGTACAAGTCGATAATCCTATTACAGAGCAATTCATCAAAAAAATGGGGGCAGGGGTTGATATTTTAGATACAACCACTTTACCTTGCTATGTTGAAAAAATTTCCGATAAAGTATTTAAAATTATTTTAGAGCAAGGATTAAATCGTCAAATTCGCCGTATGTGTTCCGCACTTGACTACTCTGTTAAAAGACTACAACGTATTCGTATTATGAATATTAAAGTCGGCAATCTAAAAATTGGGCAGTGGCGTGATTTAACTGAAAAAGAGCGAACAGAACTATTCAAACTGCTGAATTACACACCAAAATAATAGTAATTAAGGGGGATAGAGCTATGCTTTCAATTCAAAGTACCGAACAGCTGACAGGCGCACGGATTAGTGGTGACTTTTGGGATTTAGATCAACTCATTAATGCGATTTATAAAGTTACTGGAGATGAAAACAAATATTACGACTACCAAGGTGCGCGGCAGCGAATCCTTGGTATTTGCTATAATCTTCGCCATGCGGCACAAGGCGATCATCAGCTTGAATTTGTTAGTAATGGACTCACTAAAAGTGTACTTACGCAGCATGAAATCATTTTTCCAAATAAAAATGTCTATTATGCAACTGAAGTTCTTTGGCCAGAACTTATTTTTACGGCGATTGCATTAAATGACTTTATCCGCTTGCATCAGGAGCTTATCGATTCTTCAGAGTGGAATATTTATATTGCAACCATTCGTAAGTTCCAAGCGTCAGTTGCTGAATGCTTAGAGCAGGAGCTTGAGGACGATGAATATTTAGTATTTTTAAGAATGCTCCACACAAAAACTCCATTGACTTTCCGTTACGCTACACAATATGTAGACATACTAAATCTAGAATACATAGGTTTGAATTCCGAGGAACGCAAAGCTCATTTAGCAGCCTTCGCTCTCCGATTAATGCTTGAGGACGATGAATATGTAACACTCAAATCACAGTTGATGGAAGCTGCGATAACGACCAAAAAAGCGTTGCACGAGATCCAAATCAATGCTAACTACCCAGAAGAAATTTTGTGGTAAATCAAGAGGTTGTTCAATAAATAAAGGGCGATTAATTATAACGCCCTTTGACGTAGACACTTTACTTTCGCACAGAAAAAGCCGACTCCAAGTGCTTTGAGTCGGCTCTGTTATCGCTATTTAATTGTCTTATATGCCATTTTGCGAATGACAGCTTCATGTTGCGGATAATCTGCTAAAAGCTCATCTTGTGTAAACAATTCAAAGTCCGTAAAATCAAAGCCCGGAGCCACCATACAGCCTACTAAACTAAATGTATTAGCATCCTCTACAGACGAGCCAAAAATCGTGTTTTTTGGCACAGCTACTTGGGGTACCTCCCCTGCCTCCATATTTAACCCTAACTTCTTGGCCTCATATGTACCATCAGGATAAACCATATGGACAGTCAATGGACTTCCAGCATGGTAATACCAAAGCTCATCTGATTTTAAACGATGTAAATGGGAAATATCCTGTGAACGTAGTAAAAAATAAATACTTGTATATATTGGTCTTTTTACATCTCTTACAGCTATTTCTTCAGCCGATCTAAACGAAGAAATATAGTAACCGCCTTCTGGATGCTCTGCTAAATTTAATTTATCAATAAAATATTGGGCTGAATACTGCAAAAACCTCACTCCTTTCCCCCACCTTACCAAAAAATTAAGGTAAGAAGCTACCACTATCCATCATTTTAGCCTTCCTATCCGTCATTTCATCGTTTCTATCCATCACTTTTTCGATTCTATCCATCATTTCCGCAGCTCTATCCGTCACGCTGCGATTCGGAAAAATGAGAGGAGGTATCTCAATTAATTTTGAGACAACTCCTCTCCTATTATAGACCACCTAGATAAGCAGCTTTAACTTGTTCACTTTCTTGTAGTTCTTTTGCTGTACCGGATAATACGATACGGCCTGTTTCAAGTACATAAGCACGATTCGCTACTGATAGCGCCATATTGGCATTCTGCTCTACAAGAAGTACTGTAGTACCTTCTTTATTGACCTTTTCAATAATATTGAAGATATTTTTTACCATCAATGGTGCTAGACCCATTGATGGTTCATCCATTAATAGTAGCTTCGGTTTTGCCATTAATGCTCGACCCATCGCAAGCATCTGTTGCTCACCACCGGATAATGTACCTGATTGCTGCTTACGACGCTCCTCAAGACGAGGGAATAACTCGAATACATGATCCATATCCTTTTTAATGCCCGCTTTATCATTACGGAGATATGCGCCAAGTTCTAGGTTTTCTTCTACTGACATATTAGCAAATACACGGCGACCTTCTGGTACATGTGAAATACCTGATTTTACTATCGATTGAGCAGCCTTCCCAGCAATTGAGAAGCCCTCATATTCTATAATGCCACCTTTTGGTTTTAGTAAGCCTGACAATGTTTTTAATAATGTACTTTTACCAGCACCGTTTGCACCGATTAACGTTACAATTTCACCCTCGTTTACTTCTAAAGAGAGGCCCTTTAATGCTTGAATGTTTCCGTAGAATACATCAATATTTTGTACTTTTAGCATTAGCTGATAACCTCCTCACCTAGGTAAGCTTCAATTACCTTTGGATTGTTGCGAATTTCCTCTGGTGTCCCGTCTGCAATTAATTGGCCGTGATCGAGTACGTAAATACGTTCGCAAATTCCCATTACTAAACTCATATCATGCTCGATTAGCAGAATAGTTAAACCAAACTCTTTTCGAATAAACGCAATTAATTCCATTAAGTCGTGTGTTTCTTGGGGATTCATCCCTGCCGCTGGCTCATCCAGTAATAATAATTTCGGATTTGCTGCTAACGCACGCGCAATTTCTAAGCGGCGTTGCATCCCATATGGCAAGTTTTTCGCAAGCTCATTTTTATAAATGTCTAAGCCAAAGATTTTTAAGAACTCAAAAGATTGCTGCTCCATCTCTGCTTCACCTTTAAAGTGATTCGGTAGACGAAAAACCGATGCCCACATAGAGTGTTTTGCAAGTGAATGGTTCGCTACTTTTACATTATCTAAAACAGATAGTTCTTTAAATAGACGGATATTTTGGAACGTACGGCTGATTCCTTTTTGTGTTACTTGGTAAGGTGCGAGACCGTTGATCTTTTTACCCTCGAAAGTAATTATACCTTCAGTTGGCGTATACACCCCTGTTAGCATGTTGAAGCTCGTTGTTTTTCCAGCACCATTGGGTCCAATAAGTCCGACTAATTCACCGTGATTCAGGTACATATTAACGCCCTGTACTGCCTTTAAACCACCAAATTGAATGCCCATGTTTTCAACGTTGATAAGAAGGTTGCCAGTCATTATTTTGACCCTCCTTTTTTACCAAACTTGAATAAGTGCGTAATTTCTTTTGTCCCCAATAATCCCGTTGGACGATAAAGCATTACGATTATCAATACCAAACTGTAAATAATCATACGTGTTTCTGGGAAGTTCGCTAAATATGTTGAAACAAACGTCAAGAAAATGGCAGCTATAACAGAACCAGAAAGACTTCCTAAACCTCCAAGTACCACGTAAATTAAAATATCAAATGATTTTAAGAAACCAAAAGTTGTTGGTTGAATAATGTAGAAATTATGTGCGAAAATAGCCCCTGCAAGACCTGCAAAGAATGAACCAATCGCAAACGCCATTACTTTATAATAGGTTGTATTAATACCCATCGCATCTGCTGCAATTTCGTCTTCACGAATGGCAATACACGCACGGCCATGACGCGAGTTTGTAAAGTTTGCGATCACTAAAATTGTTAAAACAACACCAACGAAAGCATAAGTCCAAGTCGATAAATACTTAACCTGCATACCTGCTGCGCCACCAACATAATCAGTATTTAAAAAGACAATACGAATAATTTCCGCAAACCCAAGCGTTGCAATTGCTAAATAGTCTCCTTTTAAACGCAACGTTGGAATACCTACGATTAAACCAGCCACAGCTGCTGCAAGCGCCCCTAAGAAAATAGCTAATGGGAACGGAAGCATAAGCTTAGTGGTAATTATGGCTGAAATATACGCACCAACTGCTAAGAAACCAGCATGTCCAATCGAGAATTGTCCTGTAATACCAATGACAATGTGCAAGCTGACTGCAAGCATGATGTTAATACACATGGTGATTAACATATTTTTGTAATACATATCAATTGTTCCCGTTGTAATAAGTGCCTGAATAACTGCATAGATGACTAGCGCTAATACGGCATAGCCCCAGAATATTTTAGACTTTTTCATAGTTACCGCTCACCTACACTTTCTCGCGGGCGTTTTTACCAAATATACCCGATGGTCTGAAGATTAAGATTATAATTAAAATAACGAATGCCGCTGCATCGCGCCATAAAGAGTAACCAAGGGCACTTACCATGGATTCCACGACCCCTAGTAACATACCGCCAACCATCGCACCTGGAATAATACCTATACCACCAAGAACCGCTGCAATGAACGCCTTAATCCCTGGGATAACACCCATTAAAGGATCTATTTTTGTATAGTACACACCGAAGATAACCCCTGCGGCACCCGCCAATGCTGAACCAATTGCAAATGTTGCTGAAATTGTATTATCTACGTTAATGCCCATTAGACGTGCTGCATCTGCATCATGTGAAACTGCACGCATCGCCTTCCCGATTTTTGTTTTATGTACGATGAATTGTAAAAGAATCATCAGTACGACAGCTACAGATAAAATTAAAATTGAAGTACTGCTTATTTGAACACCCAATATATCCAATGTTCTATTTTTAAATACTTCAGGATATGCCGCTGGTTGCGCGCCCCTGAAGAAAATAGTCGTATATTCTATCAATAATGATACACCGATTGCTGTAATTAATGCTGCAATACGCGTTGCATTGCGCAAGCGCTTATATGCAATACGTTCTATTAACACACCAAAGATTGCGCAAACTGCCATCGCCAATAATAATGCTGGGAAGAAGCCAAGCTCCCATTTAGCAATTGCATAAAAGCCAATAAATGCCCCAATCATGAAAACATCACCGTGGGCAAAGTTAATGAGCTTAATAATACCGTATACCATTGTATACCCTAGCGCTATTAACGCGTAGATACTACCTAGTGAAATACCATTCACAAGTTGTTGTATCCATTCCATAAGCGTTCACTCCTTTTAGATTTTTTGAGGAATGCAAAAACGGGACGCATTTCTACATAATTCAGCGAATGCAGAAAAACTTGTGTCCCTCGTAAACAGTTATTTCCGATTCCTTATGCTAGAATCTATGCTTTTTTCTATGAGTCTAGTTGTCAATAATACATAAAAAGGGAAGGCGAGTTTGCCCGCCTCCCCCCTTGCCAAAAGTTAAGGATTTACTTTAGAGTTGAACACTTGTTTACCGTCTTTAAATTCAAGAACTGTTGCTGTTTTAATTGGGTTATGATTCTCGTCAACTGAGAATGTACCTGTTACTAAAGAAAGATCTTTTGTTCCCGCTAATTCATTTTTAATGGCTTTGCCGTCAGTAGAACCTGCGCGTTTGATAGCATCCGCAATGTAATAAATAGTGTCATAGCCAAGTGCATTAAATGCATCTGGTGCTTTGTCGCTGTTAGCTGCTTTAAACGCCTTTACAAAATCCTGGATTTTTTGATCTGGGTCTTCCGCAGAGTAATGGTTTGTGATGAACGTATTATTCAGTGCTTTTTTCCCAGCTAACTCTACTAACGTTGGAGAATCCCAACCATCTGCTCCCATAAGTGGTACTGTAATACCCATTTCACGTGCTTGTTTTACAATTAAGCCTACCTCTTCATAGTATCCAGGGATAAAAATGAAATCAGGATTAGCTGCTTTAATGCTTGTTAATTGTGTACGGAAGTCCGCATCTTTAGCCACGTAAGCTTCCTCTTTTACAACTTTACCGCCATTCTTAGTGATTGTTTCTTTAAATGACTTCGCTAAACCTTTTGCATAGTCAGAAGCATTATCAGCAAAAATTGCGACATTTTTTGCATCAAGTTCACCAGCAGCAAAGTTTGCAGCTACAATCCCTTGGAATGGGTCGATAAAGCATGTACGGAATGCATACTCATTTACGCTACCATCATCATTTACTGTGATATTTGGTGCCGTACCTGATCCTGTAACGATAGGAATTTTGTTATCATTCGCAATTTGCACCGTTGCTACTGTGTTACCAGAAGTAGCTGGTGCAAGCATTGCAACTACTTTATCTTGTGTTGCTAGTTTAATAGCAGCAGCAGTTGCCTCAGAGTTCTCTGATTTGTTATCTACTTTAATAAGTTCAATTTTCTTACCATCAATACCACCTGCATCGTTAATTTCTTTAACTGCAAGCTCCGCTCCTATGCCAATTGAAGAACCGTAAGACGCTACGTTACCTGAAAGTTCTAAATTGGCACCGATTTTGATCGTATCGCCGTCAGATGAACCCCCACCTGATGATGCCCCGCCTCCTGAGCTTGAATCATCTCCTGCTCCGCAGCCAGCAAGTACGCCAGCAAGAAGTGAAGAAGCTACTAGAAGTGAACCGAACTTTTTAAGCTTTTTGTTCTCTTTCATAATTAATTCCCCCTGAAAATTCTCAAATATTAGATATTTCAGATAATTATAAACAATTAAATGCATTTCCTCAATAGCAAAAATAATTATTTATAACTATCTATTTTCAAAACAATATATTATTCATTTAAGCCTTTTTCATTGTAAAACATTCTTTAAATTTAGTCTAGAGTGATTTTTCAGTATAATTAGTTTTTTAAGAATTATCTTTCAATTAATATGTGAGGTTAGTACAAAACAACCAATTATGATTGTTAAATTTTACAAAATAGATTCTCTGTTAAATAACAGTCCACCCTTTTTTTGAAAATTGCTTGTTATATTTTTTTCTTATCACAACGCTAAAAAAAGATGTCTCAAATACAATTGAGACATCTTTTTTAGTCAGCAAGTGAAGCGTTAGCTTCTTTTCTTAAACAGACACTTTTTTCAATGCAAACACACAAAGTCGTTCGTTGACATTTGTTTCATTTTCTAAATGTACCTCGTGTAGTAATTCAAAAGGGGTACCCTGATGCAAAAATTGTAAATAATCATAAGGTGGATAATATAAAATAATATGAATTTCACGCATATTCATTTCATATGATTTCCAGATATTATGAATGACTGTACGGAAAATATTGATGGAAAACGGATTAAAAAAGAAAAAAACATTGTCTTTTGGTTTAATAGTGTATGCTTCTGCGATTGAATGAACAAAGGAAATAGAAGCACGTGAACTCTTTTTATGACGGTAGCAATCCTTATTTTGCTCCGCTTCGGCATAAAAACCAGCATCCATTTCAATACCTACCGTTGGGATATGGAACTTATCGTTAATATAAATAGGGACACGCCCTTTTCCACAGCCCATATCGATAAATACAGGATTTTCGGGCATTTCATATGCTGTAAATAATTGTTCTAATCCCGTATATGGCGTAGGCTCGTATCGATGGTAGTGAGCTAGTTTTGGAAACCCATATTGCTCTCCAACGGTATTAATGTGCAAAAACTTATCGAATTGTTGTTCATTCATATATAGGACTCCTCAAAAAATGAATGCTTTATTGTAGCACGAGAAAAAGCAAAAACCATACCCAAAAGTTTTGGATATGGTGTATTTTTTAACGTCCTCTTCGATTAAATTTAAAAACAAAGAAAAGTGCACCTATTAAAACAGCAAACGAAATCATTGCTGAAAGCACTGTATTTTTATCTATCCCTGGAGCTTGCACTATTTGCTCACTATCATTTCTGGATTTATCCATTGGACCACCATTTTGGTCAGGTCGTTGCATTTGTCCTCCCTTTGGTTCTCCCCCTTGATCGCTGTCCCAATCGCCCTGTGGCATTTGTGAAGGATCGAAGTCCTCGGGTAATTGACTAGCATCAAAATCATCGGGTACTTGCGCTGGATTAGCGTTGAACGAACCTTCTGCATCGCTACCAGGCACACCCCTATCGTTTTTAGGGCCACCCTCACTTTGCATGGTCGTATTTGCTTCAACCACAAGCTCGCCAGACAGCTGTTTTAAAATTGATTCAGAACGAGCTTTCGCAAACTCAGGTAAGCTATTTTCACCTTCTACACCTTCTAAAAACTGTTCGGTTGTGGAGAATTTTGTAGGATCAGCTTCCACATAGGTTGTTAATAGAAGTGCCAACTGCTTCGTAATGTTGTGTACATAGTCTTCTGTAAAGTAATTGGTCGCTATTTCTTCTAAATAGCCTTCATAAACAGCACGATACGCATCATTCGAAAGTAAAGCATTTAGTAGTGGACGTTCTTCTAACGAGGTGCCAGAAACAGGTGTTGCAACACTAAAATTAATAGCACTATCCGCCATTAGATTACTTGACATGCCAAGCCCCATGTCCATACCTTCCTGTTTTTGTTCACCATTCGGCTGTTGCCCCTCTGGTGGTTGCCCACCATTTACGGGTAATTCCTTTTTAGCTGCATCTGCAGTGGATTTCACTGATTGTTCAGCATCATTATTACCATCTGCTTGCTCTTCTTCTAATACAGCAGTATTGGACTGTAGTTGATTTGCATTACCACCCATTCTGCCGCCTCCAGCGCCAAAACCACCAAATGACATATTATAGTCCCATGGTATTATGGAGAACACACCATCATTCTCATACAAATAGTAATTGTGCTTCATATTCCCCTGATAGCTATCCAGATTCACAAGGGCCGTGTTCGCAGCGAAGTAGCGTAGCATTTCATCGACGTCAATATATTGCTCAATATCGCCACCATTATTGATGACATCTAGCATGTCAATAATTTTCGATTCATCTATTTGGTCTTCATTCGTTTTTAAACCGATACCTGTGTAGTCGGCAATATCATCACTGATATATTTTAAATCACTGCCTGTCCCATCTGGCTTATATAAAAATCCGTTATTCGAACCATAGTTATTCGCTAAGAATGTTTCATCGACCGCTTCTACGCCTAAATATAAACCTCGTTCTTCACCATTTACTGTAACATACATATACGAGTGAGCCGGCGTTGGTAAACCCATTTGTTCCATTAACTCATAGGAAATATATTCTCGCATCAATGTGGAATCGCTATAATTATTGTTTAAATTTAGTTTCTTCAAGCCATATAAGCTTTGTGTATCATCGTAATAATCAAAATCAATTTTTAAACTATAGCGATCTGAATCACTATTAACCACCGAACGCAGCGATAAATTTCCCTTTGTACGAATGGCCACATTTTCTGTTTTTTTGCCATTTATCGTGATATCTGCTTGCTTAAGCTCCTCATCTGCAGCATTTGCTAGCATGTCTGCCCAATCCTCTTCAGCTATTTCAATATCTACCGTTGTGACTTTGCTTTGATTAAAAACAAGTGTTTCATAGGAAAACTCGGTATTTTTTGTTTCAATACCTAAATTCGGGAGTACCGCAAACATTACTAAAAAGAGTAGGAGTAGAATCGTCATGCTGAAATAGACAACTCGATTTTTAATCATCATCTAGTACCTCTTTCGTAGTAGTTAAGAAGAGACCTGGATTTCATTAACTCTCCTCATGACATTATTAAGCCGTAAAATTACCATCATAGCTAAGCATAATAGCTGATTTTACCCCAGGAACCTTTGCAACAATGTCCATCAGTTTTGCATCATTTTGTTTAATACGAATTTCATAAGTAGCCTCGATTTCCTCATCTTGCATAATTGATTTTGATTTTAATGCAAATTTTTTAGCTTGTGCTGAAATGATGCGTTCCACCTCTTCATAAGCTACATCTTCCTCAAACTTCACTATTAATAGATAAGGATTTTCAACCGTAATTTTATTTACGAATACTAGTAATACTAGACCTATTAATACAGCCCCAACTATAACAAGTGGAATGAAACCTGCACCACAAAGAATTCCTGAAACTATTGCCCAGAAAATATATACTAAATCCATTGGATCTTTAATAGGTGTACGGAAACGAACAATTGATAAGGCACCTACCATACCAAGAGATAACAGTACATTAGAGCTGATCCCCATAATGACTAACGATGTTGCCATTGTCATAACGAGCAACGAAATATTAAAAGAATGAGAATAAATTACACCATTGAATGTTTTTTTGTATACAACATATATAAATAGCCCAATAAAGAAAGCTACGACTAAACCAATAATTGAATCTGTTAATGAAAATGATGTCGTCTTTTCTAAAAAATTGGATTTAAAAATATCACTAAAATTCATATTATCCATTGTTAACTTCTCCTTTTATTCATCAGCCGTACATGCGGCTAAGTTGATATTTTGAATACGCTTCGGCGCGTGTATCTACTGATTGTAATAAGTATTTAATGATGTCTGGCAAGTACTCATCATATTTCACTTCTAAAATAACAAGATTAGGTTCAAGCACATCAACCATCGGCAGATTGTTATTGAACATATCTGTATTGCGCAAACTGGACTGTACCTTACTATCAAACGTTACACGCACATTTCCAAATGGATAGATATATGCCTCTCGTTCATAATCAACAACCGTCATTGGCTTCAATTGGTTATATTTCATCTGTTGATATAAATCACGAATTAATTCTCGTTCATCTAACTCCATCCATGAGATAGTGCCAATGCGCATTTTTTCAAATTCTTGTCGTGATAGTGCACACTTTGTTTTGAATGTTAAATTATTGCGTTTACTTTTACGTTCTAAATTCACGACAGCAGAGGATTTCCCATAAATCCGTACCCGGTATTTATCACGATTTAAGTAACCTTCTTTTTTCTCATTTAATACTTTGTTTGCAAAATTATCGAAATATGTGCTACGGATTAGATACTTGCCATTCGCGGTCGCATTTTTATCCAGCTGCATCACATGCTGAAGCTTGCTTTTTAACAGCGCATAGTCTGGATAAGAGATCGCTTGTTTAATTTCCTTTCGACCATTTGGATTAAACGATGTCTGTATTGACATGTTGCACGCTCCTTCCGTCATTTCGTTTTAATTTCATATTGTTCTTTTTTTTCAGTTAGCCAAGACGTATACGCTTCACTAACGCGTTCTTCAAGCATTGTTGCATAAACTTCCTCTTTGACATCATCGAACACAGCTTCTTCCGCAGGCACTTTACTGGTCACTTTAATAATGTGATAGCCTTCTGCGGTTTGAACTACCTCGCTGACAGCCCCTTTTTCAAGGGAAAATACCACTTCTTCAAATGACTCATCCATTTGACCACGGCTAATATAGCCTAAATCTCCACCTTCATCACTTGTGTCAACATCTAGTGAAAATGATTGCGCTAGCTCGGCAAAATCTTCACCTGCTTGTACCTTTGCTAACACCTCTTTTGCAGCCGCCTCATCTTCCAATTGAATATGACTTGCCACAACTTGTTCTGCTTGTCCGTAGCTATCCTTATTGTCTGTAAAGTATTGAGCTACTTCCTCATCCGCAATCTCAATGCTTGCCGCTATAACATCTTTCGTTAGCTGATACATGCGAATATTATCCTTTACACTATCTATCGTTAAACCGTTTTCTTCCAAAACATCTTGTACGGCATCCTCTCCTCCATATGATTCAACCAACTCATCATATTCCGTTTGGATCGTCTCATCCGATACAGTGATACCTTCTTTTTTTGCTTCCATTTCGACAATTTTATTGTTGATTAGTGTGTCTAGCACTTCTGCACCATATTGATTGCGTAATGCCTCATCTAGCTCTGTTTGTAAGATCAGCTCACCCTCAACCTTCGCTACATAATCACTACTTTCGCTGCAACCTACCAGCATAACTATTAAAGCACAAGGCAAAGCTATCATTCGTAGAAACCTTTTGTACACGGTCATTTTCTATATCTTCCTTTCCGTTTACTTCATCGTTTACATTGCTTACTATAAGGGTCTAATGTGTCAGTCAGATGTCAGCTTTACAATTCCTTTTATGAAATATTGCTTCTCACGCCCACCCACTCTGATAATCCGAGACTTTTCAGACAGTCCCATGAAAAAAGCTACCACGCAATTACAGCGTAGTAGCTTTTTTAAGTGTTATTTCAAAGTATGATCCTGATGGAGTACTGCCAACCAATCGTAAATCACCACCAATCGATTGTGCCATCATTTTACTTAGCGGTAGACCCAAACCGAGCCCACGTACAGAATATTTTTTATTTTCCCCTCTATAAAAACGCTCAAAGATAAACGCCTGATCTTCCATAGGGATACCAGCCCCTGTGTCCTTTACTGCCACTACAACAACATTATCCTTTTGACTTAAAGTAATTGTTATTATACCTTCCTGCATGGCTTGCTTTGCATTGGTCAAAAGGTTCGTTAAAATTTGCTGCATGCGTACAACATCCGCTTGTACCTTTACAGCCTCTGCAAGGAAATGCACTTGTATCTTCACATTTTGCTCATCCTGCATTACTTCCCATTGCGCTACCGCATCACGGACTAAATTGTTTATATTCACCGTTACAAGCTTAACGGGAATTGCATCCACAGCAAAATTATTAAATGCAAGTAAGTCGCCCACCATGGTTTTCATTTTCGTCGTTTCTATGAGAGCCATTTGAAGAAATTCATCTGCATCCTTGCCGGTTACGACGCCATCTCTCATCGCCTGCAACAATCCACTAATTGAAGTGACAGGTGTTTTTAATTCATGTGTGACACCTGCAAGTAGCTCTGTTCGTGTTTTCTCTAGTTGTTGTAGCTTAGTTGCCATTTCCTTAAAGGACGATACCAACTCATATATTTCTTCTTCTTTATTATTTTGAGGCAATTCAAACGTATAATTTCCCTCTTGTACCTGTTTTGCAGCCTCTGCCACCTGTTTTATAGGTCGAGCTAGCCGTTTCGATAAAAAATAAATCGCTCCCCACCCTAATATTGCAAGCGCTCCAATGAGCAAGGCAAGTTGCCCGTATGCTTGGTCAACCTTTGTTAGATTCTGCTTTTTTTCTAGCACAAGTACCCAACCTACAACCTCATTGTCTTTTTTAATTTTCTTTTTCACTACATATTGAACCGTCTTGTCGCCCTCACTAGTCTCAATCATTTTTTTCGTGCCTTCTTCACCATCTAGCAGGTTGGCGACGTTTGTTGCACTTCCTGGTGGCACTGGACGATTACTTGTTAAGACATTTCCTTCTACATCTACTACGTACAAGATGGGATCGATTTCTCTCATACTAAAACGTTCCCTATTTCCAATAAAACCTGGAATACCACCAACCGGTCCATTGTTAGGACCATTCGTATCCGTCAAACGATATATTGTCTCATCAGCTAAAAATTCCATCAATTCAAGACGATTTTCAAACGCTGTATGACGAATCCATACCGCAGAAATAAATGAAATAATAGCCAAACCTACAAAAAGTGTTAGTAAGTAGCGACTCGTCCAATAGTTAAGTAAAGAGACTCGTTTATTTTTTGTGAACACTTAACTGATACCCCAATCCACGCAATGTTTTAATTTCGCCCTCTGATTCATCCCAGTCTGCAAGTGCTTTACGTAATCGCTTCACCGCTAAATCAACCGCTCTATCGCTACCTTCATATTGCCAGCCCCATACCTGTTCAATAAGCTGATCACGTGTGAATGTTTGATTTGGATGCTCTGCTAAAAATAGCAGAACCGATAAATCTCTAGGTGTTAACACAATTTCTTGCCCTTTAAGAACAACCTGATGTGCCTGCATATCAACCTCTAGCCGTCCAAATTGTTTTTTTACAGTAGATTCACTATTACCTTCAGAGCGCCTTAGAACAGCTTTTATTCGTGCCACTACTTCATCAGCTATAAAAGGTTTTGCAATATAATCGTCTGCCCCTTGCTCAAAACCATCTAAACGATCACTCACATCACCTAACGCCGTTAACATAATAACTGGACAAGAGCTAACTTCTCTAATTTCCTTCAAAATAAGCCAGCCATTTTTCTCCGGTAACATAATATCTAATAACACTAAATCTGGCTGATGCTCGTGAAACAATTCTATTGCTTGACCACCATAAAAACATTGTTCTACTTCATAGCCGACCTTCTTTAGATATGCTTTTAGTACTTGGCTAATTGCAAACTCATCTTCAATTACTAATATTTTCGCCATTCATTCACCACCTTACTAATAGCACGTTCTAGTTTTTGTTGATTATAGCATCCAATTATGTCAGTTTCATGTCAAGAAACATTGTATATTGCTCTGAACCCTTTCGAGGTAAATAGAATATCTCAAATTTTAACGCTATCTATTGACAATGACTTCCTGCGCCACTTATCATTGATTGCGAATGATAATCATTGATAATTCATTCAATAGTAGATTTTTCTATGTTAAAGAAAATGATTAGGGGGGTAATAACATGATTATTGTTACAAATCGTATTCAAGTAAAACCCGGCTTTGCAGCGAAAATGGCGCCTAACTTCACAAAACCAGGTCCACTACAAAAGTTCGAAGGTTTTCATAAAGTAGAGGTATTAATTTCGACAGATGATCCTACATATGACGAAATGAGCGTCAATATGTATTGGGAAACGAAGGAACATTTCCAAGCTTGGAGAAATAGTGATGCCTTTGCAGCAGCACACCACCGTCCTGAACCAGGATCTGAAGGCGCAAAGCCTGAAAATAGTCCGCTCATCGGCAGTAAAATTGTTATTGCTGAGCTTGCTTCTTCAATTGAAGCATCACACTAATCACTTATTCGAATCCTGTTAAATCATCTTCTGATTCTATCTAAAAAAACCCTGCCTATTTGAATAAAAAGGCAGGGTTTTTTATTGAATAATAGAATAGCGTTCCTTTAGTGAAATAGAATTACTAATACGTAGCCAAGAACTGATAAACAAACAGAACCAATCAGTCCTGCAATAAATGCTTTTTTGCCTAATTGTTTAAAGGTTTTTATTTCTACGTTTAACCCCAATCCAGCCATTGCCATAGCAATTAGAATATAGGCACAGTTCACAATAAATTGAGCAATAGCAGATGGTACAATACCAAGTGAATTAAAGGCACTCATCGCTAAAAACCCTAGAATAAACCATGGAATAATTGAGAGGGAAAAAGCCTTTTTTTCTTGTCCCTTCTCACTTCTTTGGTACATTATACTAATTACTATTGCTACTGGTACAAGCAATGCCACACGCGTAAGCTTTACAATGACCGCCATATCAACGGCTTCATTTCCTCCTGCAGCTGCTGCTGCAATGACATGGGCAATTTCATGCAATGTGCCCCCTGCAAAAATACCGTATTGCGTCGATGTTAAACCAAATAGTGAGTACATTACTGTGTAAACAAGTGTAAATACTGTACCAAGTAACGCTACAATCGCAGCACCTACAGCTGTTTCTTTTTCATTTGCTTTAATTTGTGGTGCGATGGCCACAACTGCAGCAGCTCCGCAAATAGCTGTTCCACATGCCGTTAAAATGCCGAGCTTTTTTTCTACATGAAAGATTTTCGTTAATCCATATACAACTACTAATGCAAATAATAAATTTAGTATTGCAATGACAAATACGCTTGCCCCAGCATGATAAATATCCGCTAAATTCAAGCGCATACCAAGCAAAATAATGCCAAATCTCAACAACTTTTTACTCGAAAAGGAAATGCCCGTTTGCCACGAATCTTGTACATTGAAAGTTGCCCTCCAAGCCATCCCAATAATTATTGCAATGACAAGCTGCCCCAAAATAGAGAAGAAAGGAAAAGTCGAAATATATTTTGCGACTAAGGCAATACCGAGCGTCAATATTACGCCCTTTATAAAAGGTGGTGCTAGAAATTTTTTAATCCCCTGTTGTCTATCCATGCTGTTCACTTCTTTCGTCCTTTATGATTATTACTTTATTAAAAAGTTAATCATCAGTAAAATACATATATATAATCGCAATCATTAATATTTCTAATCATAAGGGGTGTAAGTACCGTGCAATATGATGCCTTAAAAACGTTCATCACGCTAGTGGAGGTAAATAATTTTACGAAAACCTCAGAAATTTTACACATATCTCAGCCAAGTGTCAGTTTGCATATAAAAAATCTAGAACAAGAATTCCAAACGACTTTATTTATTCGCTCACCAAAGTCGGTGCAAATTACACCTACTGGTGAGATTTTATATAAACGAGCAAAGCAAATTATCGCCATTGCTGAAGCAGCGAAGGAAGATATTTTAACCTTTCATCATGCGATTCAAGGTACGCTCATAATCGGTGCTAGCTTCACGATTGGAGAATATATTCTACCGCCCATTTTGTCCAGCATACAGCAGCAATTCCCTCAACTTGAACTACAGGTTATTATTGGCAACACCAATGAAATCATACAATTAGCGAAGTTATTACAAGTCGATATTGGGCTCATTGAAGGGCAAGCACTTGACAATGAACTCATTATCCAGCCATTCATGCAAGATGAGTTATTTATTGTCGGTGCACAAAATCACGCACTTGTTAAGCAATCAAACATTACCGTTACGGAATTACAGCAACAAAATTGGGTCGCACGTGAGGCGGGCTCCGGAACACGTAATTATTTAGATCATCTGTTTAGAACAAATGGCCTCCAAGTGCGATCGCTACTGACAATCAGTAGCAATCAAGGCGTGAAAGAAAGTGTTATACAAGGGCTAGGTCTTTCCCTACTATCTCGCTGTGTTATTGAGCGTGAACTAAAAAATGGCGACCTTGCAATTTTGCCATTTGAAGGGCAACATTTTATGCGAACATTTTCTTATCTGTACGCACCTACAATGAAAAATAATCGAAATGTTGAAACCCTCATTGAATTTATAACGAAGAAAAGCTAACAATTGAAAAAAGCTTAGCTGGCTATTTCTAGTCGCTAAGCTTTTTTTAGATTCTTCGATTGATCCTTTTACGTTCTTCCTTATTTTCAATAATCTCTACAAATTTTGTAGCAGCACGAGATAAGGGCACGCTTTTCAAGTAACACATACCGATACTACGTTTTGGAATACTTTCTATTAGTGTCAGCTCATAAAGTAATCCTCTCTGTAGATAATCCTTTGAAAATTCTTTCGTTACACAAGCTATCCCTAAATTACTACGTGCAAATTCAAGGACAAGATCATGTGAGCCGAGTTCAAATTCAGGTGCGATTTGAATACCTTTAGCCAATAAATAATTTTCTACATATTTTCGTGAATTCGATTTCTTCTCAAGAAAAATAAGTGGAAATTTCGATAAATCCTCATAGCTCAAACTCTTAGTCTCGAGCGTTCTATACTTCTCCCCACACACGAAAATATCCTGGACCTCCGTGCAAACTGTTAACTGTAAAGTCGGATCTTCTATAGGAAAATTACAAAGCCCTACATCCGCTTCCCCTGATTTAATAAACTTACAAATTTCAGAAGTCGTACCATTAAACATTTGCAATTTTATATTTGGATACATGGTGTGGAATGCCTCGAGATAGGGCATTAAAAAGAAGCGAGAAATCGTATCTCCTACACCTATCTTCAATTGCCCTGTTGTTAAGTTTTTGAATTCAAACAGCTTTTCTTCCCCAGCGTCTAAGAGACCTAATGCCGAATTCGTATATTCATATAGAAGACTTCCTTCTGTGGTTAAAGTTACCCCTTTAGGTGTGCGATTAAAAAGACGTGTACCAAGCTCCTTCTCCAACTGCATCATTGCCTGACTAACTGCTGGCTGTGACATATATAAATCCCTGGCAGCCCTAGAAAAACTATTATTTTTAGCTACAACACTAAAAACACGATATAAATCCAATTTCCCAATCATATAAGCACTCCTTATAGCTATTATACGAACTATTAATTTTACTTATATCATTAAACAGGCGTATAGTAAAATCATGTTGATTTTTATATATACCTATATATATTTAGAGGAGAGATTATTTTGGAACGTGTAGTAGGTACAGTCGTAAGAGGTCTTCGTGGTCCAATCATTAACGAAGGCGACAATATTGAGCAAATCGTTGTTGATACTGTGTTAAATGCCGCAAAAATTGAAGGCTATTCAATTGAAGATCGTGACATCGTAACAGTAACAGAATCTGTTGTTGCGCGTGCACAAGGTAACTATGCATCGATCAATGACATTGCAGCGGACGTAGCTGCTAAATTTGGTGAAGATTCTGTCGGAGTAATTTTCCCAATTCTTAGCCGTAACCGTTTTGCTAACTGCCTACGTGGTATCGCAAAAGGTGTTAAAAAAGTAGTGTTAATGTTAAGCTATCCATCAGATGAAGTTGGTAATCACTTAGTTGATATCGACGAACTAGATGTAAAAGGCATTAACCCTTGGACAGATACTTTAACAGAAGCTGAGTTCCGTGAGCACTTCGGTTATAAAAAACACACATTTACTGGCGTTGATTATATTGAATACTATAAAGAATTAATTGAAGCTGAAGGCGCTGCTTGTGAAGTCATCTTTTCAAACAACCCAAAAACAATTTTAGATTATACGAAGAGCGTATTGACATGTGATATTCACACACGCTTCCGTACAAAACGTATTTTAGCTGCAAATGGTGCTGAAAAAGTTTATAGTCTTGATAATATTTTATGTGAATCAAACAACGGTTCTGGCTTCAATGCGGAATATGGCTTACTTGGTTCAAACAAAGCGACAGAAGAAAGCGTAAAACTATTCCCACACACTTGCCAACCAATCGTTGATGGCATCCAAGCAAAAATCAAAGAAGCTACTGGAAAAACAGTAGAAGTCATGGTTTATGGCGATGGCGCATTCAAAGACCCAGTAGGAAAAATTTGGGAACTAGCTGACCCTGTTGTATCACCTGCCTTCACAGTTGGCTTAGATGGTACACCAAATGAAGTAAAACTTAAATACTTAGCAGATAACGATTTTGCTGATCTTCGTGGAGAAGAATTAAAAGCGGCTATCTCTGCATATATCCAGAACAAAGATGAAGATTTAACTGGTCAAATGGCGGCTCAAGGTACAACACCTCGTAAACTAACAGACCTTATTGGTTCTTTATCTGATTTAACTTCTGGTTCGGGCGACAAAGGTACACCAATGATTTATATCCAAGGTTACTTTGATAACTATACAAAATAATATGATAAAAAAAGTGCGAGCTGGTTGCTTGCACTTTTTCATGTTGTTGAAAAACTGTTGTGTCAATGAAATTAAGCTGTCATATTTAATAAAGTATGGCTCTTCGAACGAGTAGGTTGATTTCCGTTCCGACTGAGCGCTTTCCTGGGGGCGTCCGATGAGCCGCTTCACTTAGTATGTATCTTTTTGCATGTCACTCTAATTTATAATGATAAAACGAAACGTCAGCATCAATGGTTTGTCTGTGCGAAAGCGAAGCGTCAGCAACAAATGCTTTTAAATTCGAAAACATAGCTGCAGTAACAGCATATGTACATTCGCGTCACTGTCATAAGTCTATTCTGTCCGATTATGGCGAGTAGCCATAGCGTTCACTTTTGAAATGCATAAAGTTTATAAAAGTTCTACGCTATCGTTGTTTGGAGTGGAAGGCTACTCGACTCCTGTTCGAAATAAAGTTTGTCTTCAATCTGAAAGGGGCTTTCAATAGCCCCACTTTTTTATTAAATATAGAATGTATAATCCTCTGGAATAACACGCTTTAAAAATTTCTTTGTACGCTCCTCTTTCGGACTGACGAATATATCGTGTGGACTGCCTTCCTCTACAACAACGCCGCCATCCATAAAAATAACGCGATTTGCCACATCTTTAGCAAAGCCCATCTCATGTGTGACCACAAGCATTGTCGTACCTTCTGTGGCGATGTTCTTCATGACAGTTAACACTTCTCCTACTAGCTCGGGGTCAAGTGCAGAGGTCGGTTCATCAAATAAAATAATATCTGGATTTAATGCCACAGCACGTGCAATACCTACACGTTGTTGCTGTCCACCTGATAGCTGACTTGGATAAGCATCATATTTTTCTGAAAGTCCCACTTTATCAAGCGCCTTTTTCCCAATTTCGATAGCTTCAGCCTTGGCTACCTTGCGACCGATAATAAGCCCTTCAGTAACGTTCTCTAACGCAGTTTTATTGGTGAAAAGATTATAATTTTGGAATACAAAAGCTACACGTTGTCGAATAGCATGAACATCCTTCTTTTTTACATTCTGAAAATCCACATCGATATCACCAAACGTCGCATGCCCTTGATCGGCTTTTTCTAAAAAGTTAATGCAACGAAGTAATGTTGTTTTACCTGAGCCACTTGGGCCTAGAATAACAACCACATCACCCTTATCAATTGATAAATCGACACCTTTTAAAATTTCATTGTCACCAAATGATTTGTGAATATTTTTTATCTCTAACATGCTGCTTCACCCCTTAGGCATTCGCCACTTTGAATTTACTTAAATGTTTTTCATATCGTTTAAAGATGTATTCAACTGTACTACATAAAATTAAGTACACTATGAAAATATCAATGTATGCTTCTACGTAATTGTAGCCAACATTCGCTGCAACTTTAGCCTTTAATGTAATCTCTGGTAAAGACATTGCATACCCCAGAGAGGTTGCTTTGATGAGATTGACTGTTGCTGTACAAATATTCGGCATAGCGACTACTAGAGCTTGTGGAATAATAATACGACGATATGCTTGGAATGTTGTTACACCAATTGCATGGGCTGCCTCTAATTGGCCTTTTTCAATGGTACCCAATGCCGAACGGAATACCTCTATTAAAATTGCTGTCGTACTAAAAGCAAATACGAAAAATGCATACCAAATAGGATTGATTTTATAGATATCATAGGCAATATTATATTTTTCAAAAATAATTTTCAGTAATAATGGAACGCTACTATAAATGATGAAGATCTGAATGATGATTGGCGTACCTCGAACAAAAGATACGTAAATCTTCGCAAAATGATGAATGACAGGAATTTTATTAATACGTGTTAAGGCGAGTAAAAATCCTAGTGGTAGAGCAACGAGTAAAGCAACAATCGTCACAAGAAGCGCAATAGGCACACCTGATAATGCTACAAAAAATGTTTCCAACAAAAATTGATAATTCACGATGACGCCTCCTTACGTTGTTTCTAATGTCCTTTTACCCTTGCTGAAAAACTTTTCTAACATAGTAAAGAATTTTTCAATAATAATAGACAGCACCCAATAAACGATTGCTAGTGCTATATATATTTCGAGAGCATGTGCATTAATATTGCTCGCAATCATTAAATTTGCCTTCCCTACAATATCAATTAAACCAATTGTGTAAGCAAGTGCACCCTCCTGTAATAACGCAATCATGCCATTTCCAAAGTTCGGCAATGCGATGACAAGTGCCTGCGGAAAAATAATACGGCGATATGCCTGAAATGGCGTTAATCCTACACTAACAGCCGCTTCAAATTGCCCCTTATTAATCGCCAAATAAGAAGAGCGAATGACTTCGGACATAATTGCTGCGAACTGCAATGTGAACGTTACAACGACAAAGAAGGCTGTTTCAATCGAATGGAGATTTAAGCCGAAGTTTTCTGCTAATGCAGGCACGCCATAATACACGAGGAATAATAGGACGATAGATGGTGTACACCGCATAATAGTTGTATATAAATTTGCTACTATTTTTAATATTTTTAGTGAACTTAACTTTGCTGCTGCTAATAGCAAGCCAAACAATGTGCCTAGTACTATGGAAGACCCTGCTACTAAAAAGGTTACTTTTAAAAATGGCAATAATACGGGAATAGCGTTCCAAATATACGAAGCATCAAAATACTTATCCATTTCCTCACCAACTTTTACAAATATTTAGCGTAAAGACAGCTTTTTTTCACTATTGCCTTCATGCTCCTTTTATTAAGAAAGACTGCTGAGTTTACTGACTCAACAGCCTTTCATTAACTATCGATTTACGTTTTCTAACACTTCAAATAAATCACGGCCATAAAACGTTGTGCTTAATTCACTTGTTTTCTTTTGCTCTTTAATTTGTGCTACAGCTTTATCATAGGCATCTGCAAATTCTTGTTCTTTCTTATTGAACAAAGGCCATGTTTTAATCACTGAGAATTCGTTATAAACTACTTCATCTTTTAAATTATTGTATGGGCCATCTTCTGCTAATACTTGCTGTTTGAACGGACCTTCAATCATTACACCACCGTCAACACGTCCTTCATTTACCCATTGCACGACATCGACAGTGAAAGCATCTCCAGCTTGTAATTTCACTTCATTGTTCGGATTTGCTTTATTGTACTCATCAATAATTGTATACTGCGCATTGTTTGCAGCAATTGGTGCTAATGAATAGCCCTTTGTTGCAAAGTCTGCCAATGTTTTTATGCCCTCGTCTTCTTTACGTAAAACTAAGCCTGCACTACTTAACCCTAAAAACTCTTTCGGGAAAATAAACTTTTCTGTGCGTTCCTGTGTAAAGAATGCATTTTTTACCCCTACTTGGTATTTCCCTTGCTCAACACCGATTAGTAAATCATCACTTGTTGTCCCTACATATTCAAACTCATATTCTGGTAATAATTCATCTACTAGCTTCATTACTTCCACATCATAGCCAGTTGGATTTCCATTATCATCAATATAACTAATAGGCTTAGATGCTTGATCGTAAGCAACCTTTACTGTACGAATATTATCGCCATCTTCTGCTTCTTTTTTTGAAGTTTCTCCTGAATTGCAGCCAGCTAAAATAGCAATTGAAGCTAATCCGATAGCTGCAAATTGGCATACTTTTTTCTTTTGTATAAACATATTTCATTTCCCCTTGTTATCATTGATTTTCATTTAATTTTTGTTGCTCAATAGCAGCTGTTGCTAATTTGATAATTGTCATATCATCCATCGGTGGATTATGTAATCCCGCGCGCACATTTCGATAATAGCGTTGCAGTGGATTTGTAAGTTGTAAGCTTTTTGCCCCTACTACACGCATCGCCTTATCCACGATATCTATGGCAATATTCGTAACCGTGTGCTTCGCAACTGCCATTTCATTCATTAAAGTATTTCGTCTAGCAGGATCATCATAAGCCTCCGCTACGCCATAAAGGACAAAGCGAGCTTGATGAAGTTTTAACTCAATATCACCTAAAAGCTGTTGCACGTTTGGTAATGTACTAATAGGCGCATTTAAACTATTTGGTTGGTGATGAATGGCAAAATGCAACGCATAGTCCCTAGCAGCCTGTGCAATGCCTAAGTAAGTTGCTGGAATATGTAAAATCCAGCCGTTTATCTTACCTCCGCTTGGGTGATTCGGCAATTCAACTAAATAATCCTTAGGGACAATTACATCCTTTAACACTAAATCATGACTACTTGTGCCACGCATCGCAGACATTTCCCAGTTTTCTTCAATAGAAACACCTTGCACATCTTTATGAATGAGGAAGAAACCTATTTGCTGTTTTTCTTCAATCCAAGCAGAAGTTAAGAAGTAATCAAGCACCGGTGAAGCCGTCGTAAATATTTTACGCCCATTTAATAGCCAGCCACCTGTTGTCGCCACAGCATTTGTACCTGGACGACCACCCCGGGTTGGACTGCCAGTAGCTGCTTCACTTACAGCTCTATTCACGATAGCACCCTTTTTCACTTCCAGCGCAAATGCTTCCAGTAAGTTATCTGACCATAATTTTTTTTCATATATTTCACCAACAACACCTAATGTCCAGCCCAAAGAAAGTGATGCATTTTCGTCATAACTAGCTAATGTCTCTTGAATGAGTACCATATCGTAAACGGATAATCCTTCACCGCCATATTCTTTCGGTAATGTTAATTTTGGGTAACCAATTTGCAAAAGCAACTTATGTGCTTCAAAAGGAAAACGGGATTGTTCATCGACCTCTGCAGCTTCAGCTTTAATTGGCTCTGCAATCGATGCTAGCTGCTCTAACCAGTGATGCTGTTGTTTTGTTTTAATAAATAAATCCTTCAAAAAAATCTCCTTCTTCCTAAATTATATAAAACATATATATTTACTAAGAATTAATGGTGTAAAAAAAATCTCTACCTACATTTAATAGTGAGATTATGTATGGTGCTGAATTTTCTGATTCATTGACATTATGATACTTTCAACATGTTAAATTGTCAATAATTAATTTCAAGTTTTTTTATAAGTATTGTAGGTTTTTAATTATATTCATGCCATTACTCAAATCCCTATAGGCACTTAGTTGAATGCTCATTGTTGCACTTTTCTCTGGTGTCCAAATACGAACTGGGCGTGAAGATAAAGAATGCGATGGAGAAAGGTTTGTAAAGGGGTATTTTTACAAGTCATAATCCCAATAAATTTCCCGCGGAATAATGGTTTTTCGATAATTGCTTGTTGTTTTATGCACCAAGCTGTATTCACAACATATGCTAAAACTAAAGAAAGAGGTGTATGTATGACCAATAATATAAATCCATCACCAGCTATTACTGCTAATCAGCCTATGGCCCCTCAAATTATACAAACGAAATTTGGCGACATCAACGGGGATGGTTTATTTGAAACAGTTTTTTTAATGGGCACTAAAACGCCGGACAGTCCCCTTTGGCGAAATCTAACACTCACAATTTTTTACGGACAAACACGGCAATTTGAACAAATAATGTTGAAAGAGAATTTGGGCTATAATCCGACTATTTTCCTAGGCGATTTTACTGGTAATCATATAGAAGATATTTTATCTGTATCTGATACCGGTGGTAGTGGTGGTATTATCAATGGAGAAATCTTTTCATCGATTAATGGAAAAGTGCGCTCTATTTTTGATACAGAGTCTTTTAATAATACGTTAAAGTATACAGTAAACTATGAAGACAACTATAAAGCCTCTGTCCGAAGCATGAATCCCCAAAAACGATATATTCTCGATTTACAATACAAAGGACAGGATTATTTAGCTGAGATTTATAATAAAGATGGGACATTGAAACAACCGATTGAAGGATGGGTCGATCCAATTAGCGGATTATACCCAATTGATTTTGATCGCGACGGAACATATGAAATTTTAGCTTTTCAGGCGATAGCAGGTAGATACCACGCTGACGGTTTAGGTTATATTGAAAATGTTCTAAAATGGAATGGCATAGAATTTGTCGTTGAAAGACAAATGGCGGCAATTTACGGGGAGGATTTAACATAAAAAAAAACGGCTTCTATATGAGCCGTTTTTTTGTTATTGTTTCTCAACTAATGCAAAATAATTATTTTCGTGATCAGCAAAATTAAAAACTCTACCCATTGGCATCATTACTAAATCTCCAACTTTTATGCCCTTTGTCTGAAAATCCTGATACATCTCTGTTAGATTATCCGCGTAAAACATGATAGAGGGTGTCTCTAAATTTAATTCCGGCTGCATTTTTGCAATCACTTCTTTATTGTGAAGAACGAAGCTCGTTTGCGCCCCTTTAGATGGCGCAATTTCAATCCATTTCATCCCCGCTTCTTCCTGTTCAGCTACGACGATAAATCCGATTTTCTCTGTCCAAAACTTTACGGCTGCATCTTGATCATTTACATATAACATGACTTGTCCGATTTGTTGAATCATAATAAATCCCTCCTCCTTTGAGCATTAGTATAACGCAATCTGCTAGTTATCCTTCACACAAAAAGCTTAAATCATTCAGTTTTTTTCATCATCTATTCTTTTTATTACTACTTCGCGTTGGGGCTACCAAAATTTCTCTTTATAAAAATCATTGTTTTAGGACCATTTCAACTTATTTTCAGGGTAACTTCTGTCAATTTTGTAACTCTATCTTAAAATACTTATCTCCTTTTAATTTTATCTTTGTTAAAATGAATTAGTGGTATTATTTCCTTCTAGGGAAAAATATAGCACCATACATCATAATAATAGTGAGGAACAAACAAGTGAAATTACTAAGTTTAAGGAAAAAGCTCATTTTTTCATTTTTGGCCATGCTTATTATCCCTACACTACTTGTAGGAATCGTTTCTTATCATAGTGCTGGCAAGCAAATTTTGAAGGAACAGCAAGCAAGCACTGCTGAAAGTATCCGCATGCTCAATACTAATATTACAAACACCATTGAACCGAAAGTTGAAGACGTTCAATATTTTACAAAAAAGCTCAATCAATCCTATTTACAAGAAGCGAGAGTTTCTGAGCTTAAATCGCTATTACACGAATACGTCAATATGCATCCCGAGGTCGAGCTGATTTATGTGGGCACCGATGATGGCAAACTATTGGATGAACCGGCTCAGGAATACCCTAGTGATTTTGACCCTCGTTCAAGACCCTGGTATAAGCAAGCATTAGAGAACAAAGGTCAAGTAACCATTACAGCACCCTATATTACACAAACTTCAGGTGATATGGTTATTACCATTACACAAGCTTTACAAGACGGCTCTGGTGTAATCGGCTTGGATCTCAATATTTCCACATTAAGCACCATCACGAATGATATACGCATTGGAGAAACTGGTTTCGCTTCACTTTTAGATAGCAATAAAATTTATATTGCCCAGGCTGATAAAGAAAGTGGTATGGAAGCTAGCGAAAACTATATAGCGAAGATCTATGAAAAAGAGAGCGGTACTGTTGTTGAAAATGATCGTCAGCTACAATTTATGACAAATAAGCTGACAGGTTGGAAGGTTGTTGGGACAATGTTTTCCGCTGAGGCAACGAAAGCTGCTGCCACAACCTTTAATATCAATTTAATCATCATTATCGTATCAATTGCTGTTGGTATTATTTTTATGCTTTATATGATACAAAGCATAGTCAAACCGATTAATCGACTAAAAGAAAGTGCCCTAAACATTAGTGAGGGCGATCTCACAGAGTTTATTGATGTTCATTCAAAAGATGAAATTGGACAGCTTAGTCAGGCGTTTATTTCAATGAAGGTTAGTCTAAAAAAACTCATTCGTAACGTTGATGAAAGCTCCAATCATGTACAAATGTCAGCACAAGGATTATCTGCAAATGCTGAGCAAAATATCGCTTCTTCCGAACAAGTTACTCAAGCCATGCAACAGGTGGCTATTAGTGCAGAAAAACAAACAACGGGTATTGATCAAAACGCCATTTCTGTTGAAGAAATTGCAAAAGGAATTGTTGAAGTGGCAGATAGCTCCATGCAGGTTTCAGATCTTTCTAATCATGCCATTTTGCAGGCAGAAGAAGGTGGTAAATCTGTAGAGCGCACCGTTAACCAAATGGTTTCTATTAATGAATCTGTTGCACAATCCGACTTCATGATCAAATCACTCTACGATAGAACAAAAGAAATCGGTTCGATTTTAGAGATTATTAGTGCCATTTCAGACCAAACGAATCTACTTGCACTTAATGCAGCCATTGAAGCCGCTCGAGCAGGAGAACATGGTAAGGGCTTTGCAGTTGTTGCCGATGAAGTACGAAAATTAGCTGAACAATCTCATCAATCTGCTGAGCAAATTTCTTCATTGATTACAGGGATTCAGCAAGATACTGCGAAATCTGTTCAAACAATGATAAAGGCTTCTACAGATGTTCAAGACGGCTTGCAACTCACTCAAGATACAAGTGAAAAATTCGCGAACATTTTAGAAAGTCTACGTAATATTGCACCGAAAATGGAGGATATATCAGCTTCTGCCCAAGAGATGTCAGCGGTAGTTGAAGAAGTAACTGCAACCGCTGTAGAGCTTACAGACCATGCTAAACTTAATGCTGCTGCTTCAGAGGAGGTCGCTGCTTCAACTGAGCAAACATTGTCCTCTATGCAAGAAATGGCTACGGCTGCTAAATCACTTCTCGATATGTCCGATGAATTACAAACCTTTGTAAAACGCTTTAAATACTAAGAACAAATGCGCTGGAGCATTTTTGCTCAAGGAATCTAAGCAACCTCGGAGAATATAGCGCTGTAGCCTAAATGGTAACTATACCTTACGTTATCAAATACAAAAAAATCATTTCCATAACAAAAAGAAAGCACGATGTGCAGGGTATTTCCCTCTTCATCGTGCTTTTCCTATTATGTTTAAATTCTTTCTTCGTGGCTAAGTTGCCATTCGATTCCAAACTTATCAGTTAAAGAGCCATAGCATTTGCTCCAAAAGGTCTCTTGCAGCTCCATCGTGACCTTGCCACCTTCTTTAAGCCCCTCGTAGGCTGATCGTAACTGAGCTTCATCATTTGTGACAAGGGCTAATGTTACATTGTTTCCAACTGTAAACGGCGAGCCTGGAAAAGTATCTGAAAACATTACATTGCTACCCAAAATCGAAAGTCGCGTATGCATAACAAGATCTTTTGCTTCCTCTGGCAATTGATAATCTGGATTTTGTGGTGAATCACCGAATGTCATGATTTCTGCTTTGTCCGTATTAAAAACTTTCTCATAAAACGAGACAGCTTCTCGACAATTTCCATTAAATATTAAATACACCTCTACTGCCATTTCCAACACTCCTTTGTCATTTTAGAAACAATTCTATTGTACATTGGCGATTAACCATATGCCAAATTCTAAGTTGAACTTTTAAACTCTTTCACAAAACAAGTAGTTAGTCCTCTTGAAACTCTCACGGCTGAAATCATGAGTTTTCTTGTCTAATCCATAAAAATAAATTTCAATGCTGAACTAGAAAGAAATCTTTTTAATAAACCGTAAATCGTTCCTTTCATGTCTCTAATATTAAGTAACATTAAAGTTGTTTAATTTACAATAAAGTCCTTTAAAGAATAATTGAACTAACAATGCAGTTTGGTTGAATATGTAACTTTTGGCAGAAAATTCACGTCTATATAAAGGAGGTGAGTGGATTGAAAGTAAAAAGGTTATTCAATGGTTTGATTGCATTAGCTTTATTTATGATTGCAGGATGCAATATTCAAGGGGGAACTACAACAGTATCAATTGATAGTATCGATGCCGAAGAAGTTTTAACATTAGATTCTGATGCTGATATTTTTCAGTATGATGGAGTTATCTACAAAACTAATATTGATTGGGTTGAAGAATTGTCTTTAACAAAAGATGTTCAAATCGGTGAAATAAAAACAAAAAATAATGCTAATACAGATTTTAAAGATGGGATGTCGAATAAACTTCCTGTTGGTACAAAGATTTTTTCCACCAAAGAACGAGGTGATATTTTAATCGTTGAATCTGAAGGAAAAATAAATAAATATCTTGCAATTGTTGAAGGGTAAACAAAATATCTTATTCAACGGGATGCTTTATTCCAAAAAAGTACCTATCCATTAAATAGGGATAGATACTCTTTTGGCTTTATTTCCTCTTGTGACGACCTTTCACCATTGTGATTCCGTAGATCCTAGATAAACTGTTAATTTTAACATTTCTGGAGTTAGAATTAAATAACTTTATGATTTCTTCACATCTAAAGTAAATTTTTTAGTTATTTTGATCAAAACTTTGACATTTCCTTAAAAATGATGTAAATTACCAAATGACGAACGATTTAAAATAATTCTTTAAAAATATTCGTATTTTAGGAGTGTATATATTGGATAACGTATTTGACTATGAGGATATTCAACTAATTCCCGCAAAATGTATCGTAGAAAGCCGTTCAGAATGTGATACTTCTGTTATGCTAGGTGGACACACATTTAAGCTTCCCGTCGTACCTGCAAACATGCAAACAATCATCGATGAAAGTATTGCTGTGAAACTTGCTGAAAACGGTTACTTTTATATTATGCATCGCTTCAACCCAGAAAAACGCGCTGATTTCATTAAAGAAATGCAAGGCCGTGGTTTAATCGCTTCAATTAGCATCGGTGTAAAAGAGGAAGAATATACATTTGTAGAAGAGCTAGCAACTGTTAGCTTAGTACCTGAATTTATTACAATCGACATTGCACATGGTCATTCAAATGCTGTGATTCGAATGATTCAGCACATTAAAAAGCTGTTACCAAATAGCTTTGTCATCGCTGGGAATGTTGGTACACCTGAAGCTGTACGTGAACTTGAAAACGCTGGCGCAGATGCTACTAAAGTAGGCATCGGACCTGGTAAAGTTTGTATTACAAAAATCAAAACTGGTTTCGGTACTGGTGGTTGGCAGTTAGCAGCACTTCGTTGGTGTGCAAAAGCAGCTACAAAGCCAATCATCGCTGACGGTGGTATTCGTACTAATGGCGATATTGCAAAATCAGTGCGTTTCGGTGCTTCAATGGTAATGATCGGCTCCCTTTTTGCAGGTCATGAGGAATCACCAGGCGAAACAATTGAAATCGACGGTAAATTAGTGAAAGAATACTTTGGCTCTGCTTCTGAATTCCAAAAAGGTGAAAAGAAAAACGTTGAAGGTAAAAAAATGTACGTAGAACATAAAGGTAGTCTAAAAGATACTTTAATCGAAATGCAACAAGACCTTCAATCATCTATTTCTTATGCAGGTGGCAACAAGCTGGAGGCTATTCGAAATGTAGATTATGTCATCGTGAAAAACTCAATCTTTAACGGTGATAAAGTATATTAACACTAATATTAGATAAGCCCAAACAAGAATTTCATTTCTCGTTTGGGCTTTCTTTATTTTAAATAGCAAAATACGCTAATTTTTATTTTCGGAATTTTCTATAAATTATATTTTATTCGTATCTTTTATACTATAATTAAACAAAAGTATAAATACATATTTTGGCTCTTTTAAAAGAACGGAGGGAATGTCCATGATGAAATCAGTACGTAACAAACTCGTCTGCTTAGCCATTATCGTCATCTTAATCCCTACAGTCCTTGTAGGATCTGTCAATTATTTTGTAGCGAAAAATGAAATTGATGAGGTAGGACGACTTAGTCTTAAAAACGGAACTTTAGGGCTAATGGAAGTAATTGCAACGTTGGATGAACAAGTTCAACAGGGAAATCTAACGTTAGAAGAAGCACAGGAAAGCGCCCGAATACAAATTGTTGGCAAAAAAATAGAAGATAATCAAAGATCTATTGATAATCCTGTTAAATACGGTGAAAACTTCTACTTTTATGTTTTAAAAGATGACGGGATGATAGAAGCTCATCCATCCCTTGACGGACAAAATGTCATTGATTATCAAACAACGGACGGACGTTATTTTATGCAGGAATTGATTGCTGAGGCAAATGCAGGGGGTGGTTACATCCGATACGATTGGGCATTACCGACAAACCCTGATGTAGTAGCACCGAAGATTACATATGCTGCAAAGGATGATCATTGGGGATGGATTATAGTTGCCAGTACCTATGAAATGGATTTCAATGCAGGCATTAAAAATATTCAATATTACTCACTAGGAATGACATTACTTGCAACAATTATTGGTGTTGCTCTTTATTGGTTCTTCTCGGATAGAATGACTTCATTTATAAGACGAATTATGGTGATGACCTCAGATATTGCGAAAGGGAAATTGACGAGCGAAGATATTCCGATTATCACAAATGATGAATTAGCGATACTTGCTAATAACGTTAATGATATGAAGCATAGTTTAAATGAAATGGTTCGCAATACCAAAGACAGCTCTACACAAATGAGGACATCCTCTGAAATGCTCAGCGCGATCACAGAGGAAACGACTGCATCAGCGGACGAAATTCACCAGGCCATCACAGAAATCTCTAAAGGGGCTGTTATCCAAGCGGAAGAAGCTGAAATGGCAATTAGTAAAGTTGAAAAATTGTCCTCTCTGATATCAAATGCCACTGAAGAATATGCTGAGATCACACAAAAAATGGATATCATTAATCAATCGCAAGAAAATGGACGACAAAAAGTAGAAGTGTTACAGCAAAATTCAAATGAATTTACACAAGTGATTGAAGGACTAAGAGAAAATTTCTCTAGTTTAATGGGGCAAATGAAGGAAATCCATAATGTTGTACAGACAATAACATCTATTTCTGAACAGACGAATCTTTTGGCATTGAATGCAAGCATCGAAGCTGCGCGTGCAGGTGAACATGGGAAAGGGTTTGCAGTAGTAGCGGAAGAGGTGCGCAATCTATCAGAAGATACAAACGAAGCGACTAACCGTGTAAAAAATTTATTGAGTCGAATTGAATTAGATACAGCAAATTCCGATTCGAAGATGATGCATACGCTCCAGCTTTCTCAAGGTCAGGTTACGTCAATAAGCGAAGTACAAGATGCCTTTACATTTTTATCAGATTCAATTGAAGGCATTACTGCTCATCTCGTCTCCCTCGATCAGGGTATGAATGAAATGGCAGATAATCGACTTATTGTTGTTAATGCTATTAGTGAGATTGCTAGTGTAGCTACACAATCCGCAGCTGCTACTGAACAAATTAATGCTTCGATTGATGAACAAAAGTCGGCAATCACTTCGATTATGCACTCCTCTGTGGAGCTGCACACAGAAGCAGAACGAATGCACGAGTTAGTAGATCGTTTTAGTTGATAACCGTTTATTTAATCTAAAAAATTACACACCCTATAAGATAGACATCTTGTAATGTCTCCCTTATAGGGTGCTATATCTTTTAATTGAAAAAACCAAAAACTAGGCTTTTTTACTTTATCTTATCCAACGTACGAAGGGTACTTAGAATAAAACGCATGGTTCTCATTAAATAACCTTGTTTATTAAAATTTCCGATGACGTATACATCCATAACAGGATTATAGAGCATGAAAGACCCAATAGATCCTAAATGTCCCCACACATTGTATTTTTCAGTCAATGGTAGCATGTGTACGTTCATCAATCCATAACCGTAATCAACGCCTATCCACATTTTTTTCCATTGCATCATTTTCGTCAATGACTCTTTTGACATTAACTTATTTCCTACTAGCCCCTTCATAAACTTCAATAAATCATCTGATGTGCTTATCGCATGTCCCCCTGCATATATGCTACTAAAACTACAGTATTGCTCTATTTCTAACTTTCTTTTTTGCAAATGAATCGCTGCTACAGCTTCATTATTTTCTATAGCAGGTTGAGAATAATCTGCTAAGTACGTATGATGCATATTTAGCGGAAGAAAGATATATTCGTGAAGAATTTCATGATAGGGTCTTGCCGTAACACTTTCTATGATTAACCCTAGCAAATTAAATCCTGTATCCGTATAGTGTAGCTTCTTTCCAGGTGGGAACTGAGGACTTAAATTTTCTTTTGTCCACTGAATAGTCTCTTGTGGTGTCCAAAAACGTAAGGGGTCATCCAATAAAATATCAAAAAAAGCTTTACTGTTGCGTGGTTTATCCTCATAAAAATCCGCGAGACCGGACGTATGACTAACTAAGTGTTCAATCTTTATATCTTTGGAATAGTCTTTTCCTTTATAGATATGCAAATCCTTTATTAAATCATTATCTACATACTTTGAGATGGAGTCTTGATAGTCGAGTTTCCCCTTCTCCACCAATAAAGCAATAATTAAAGCTGTAAATGTTTTAGCCACGCTTGCAGTATGGTACGGTTGCTCAGCATTTATAGGTTCGTAAATCTTTTGTCCATAGGCCATATCCCAATGAATGTTCATTTTATCTGAACATATAAGTAAAAAAGTATTATATAAGGTGGTATCCCTCTCCACCATCTCTTTCATCTTTTTTTCAATCGTTATTTTTGCTTCTTCGGCCTTCATCGGTTATCCCCCTCAAATCGTACATCCAAATTTAATGTATGAGGTAAGAAACGTATTCAGAATGTCGATCATACGTAGATTATACGAAAAAAAAATGCCCCGAAAGATTCGTAGCATTTTTCTTTATTTACGCAGTTATTACAGCTTGTTAATAACAGCCGTTAAAGTTTCCTTCAGTTCCGCATCGTGATTAGAAAGATCTACAAGATTCCCTAAGCGTTCACGTAATACAGGACGTTCAATAACTAGCTTCTCATCAAGCACTTGTACTAGTAATTCAATAATCAGGCGATCACGAACGTTTAATGCTTCTTCTAGACGCTCTGGTGTAATTTTTGCATCTCTTTTTGCTTTTGCCATTTTTAAAACCCCTTTTTTATATATTCATGCACATCTATTTTAGCATACAGCCTAATTTTTTTGAAAATTTTCTTTACGATTGGATATTGGAATTTACAGTACTGCTTATATAATATTTACAATAAAATGTTATATTCAATAAATCACAGTGTACATACACAAAATATTACTATTTTTTCACAAGTAGGTATTCTCTTTTTTCTAGGTTTTTCATACTCTATAAAGATAATATTATTTTTAGATAAGGAAATTTGAAATGGAGGAATTAGATGAATCTAAAAAATCATACGTATCTTCAACTAATTAAAACCGTGCCTAAAACGCTACAATTATTTTTAAATATCTGTCTTGTGCTACTTGCGCTCATTTTATCCTTCCTACTTATAAAAGAACTAATTGAATTTCTAAAAATTTTAATAGCCGATGACGGTGGTGACTACAAGCTTTTCCTCGCAAATATTCTTATCTTCTTTTTGTATTTTGAATTTATAACAATGATTATTAAATATTTTAAAGAGGATTATCATTTTCCATTGAGATATTTCATTTATATAGGTATCACTGCCATGATTCGATTAATCATTGTGGAACATGACCATCCCCTAAACACATTCATTTATTCACTTGTTATTTTAATATTAATTATTAGTTATTTTATTATTAATATAACACCACTTGAGAGGCCTGTTCGTTCTTCCTCTCTTTTTGTGAAAAAAGAATAGCAAATCCTGAATATTGGTGAACCCTAAAGAATAATGGTTTTCCCTAAAATGCGGTTACACAGATTGGCTTTTCATAGACGAAAAAGAACTGATTTAACACCTCTATATATTGTTCATTACTCACTTTTACTTTACCAAGCATGAAAAGCTCTTTCATCGTTACAATCCCCATAACAAGTGATGAAAGTTCTGCAATATCTATAACCAGTTCCACATCATAGTTTCCAGAATCCCAAATTTCTATATGACCACCTACTGCCTGTATCATAATAGATTGATTATTTTCTATTAATAACGAATCCAAAACCGTGAGCTTAAACGTAAGACTACTACCATTAAAATTATGTGTCTTTAATTCATTAAAGAAACCAATGACGTTGATAATACGATACATTAAACCTATTCCCGCCACTGAGCTAGCATGGTATACACTTGGAATTAAGTGACCCGTGCCGTTTCGAGTATCACCGAGGAAAAAGTGAATATTGTCGTCTTGCGTGTTCCATTCAATTCGATTCACCTGATCAGCTTGACTGTTTAAAAACGTACTCAGCTCTAGTAAAGCTTCCGGTGTCTCATATAACAGTTCTTTAATGATTAAATTATTTAGCATAAAATTTGTTTCACTTTGCTTTTTAAAAGAAAACACCATATAACCTTGTATATCATTGTCCTTTTCAAAAGCAATAATATAGTGTTGCGGGTTATTAAAAATTGCTAGAAGCTCTGATTCTGTTTTTAAAAACATGCCATGCCTTTTTGCAGCTATCCTGTTATAGCAAGCTTTTAATTTGTATTGATCTTGTTCCTGTAAATACCTTAAATGCTCTTTCGTAGGCCCCTTAGGAAAACTAGAGGGCTCCACTAAATACTGATGCATTTTTGGTCCATAGCCAAAACCCATTTTCTTATAAAAATCTGGTCTGAATGGATATAAAGCAACAAAATGAACCCTTTTCTCTAAAAAAACCTTAAAAAAATGGTCGATTAACTCTTTTGCGGCCTTCTCTTTTTTATGTAGTAAATCAACTGCTACTAAACCCACCCCACCAATCGGAATTATTTTTGAAAATATATTCATTTCAAAATCATGAAGTCGCATACCACCCATTAATTTGTCGTCTGTCCACAATCCATAATAATTAATGGCTGGATTATTGATCTGGTTATGCAAAAAGAGCTTCTTCAATTGTTCCTTTGATTGCTGTGAAGCATCTGATATTCCTGGATAAGCGCCCACCGCAATATCTACAAATTTTATAAACGCTTCTTCTTTCAGTTTCTCAACAAACCTCAATTTCATTCCTCCTTTTAAAAGCAATTTAATTTTCGTACAATTCTCCACATGAATTTCAGTTATAATTAATAACATATATTACCACATAACAAACAGCTGGGACATAACTGAAAATGACTTCGGAAATTTTTATGAATGCGTACATCTGTGTATTATAATTTTAGAACTTCTCACAGAATGGTCGGTATTGTTCGAAGAGCCGAATACATTATTGGAGGGAGACGATAAGGATGAATCTGATTGACGTTTACATTTATGAAGTGATAAGAAGGTTACCAAAGAAAACACGCGAAGTGAAAGAACTCGAACTAAAGTCTAAAATTAAAGACATGTTACCTGATAATTATTCCGAATCTGAGGAAAAGGAAGTTCTCTTAAAACTCGGAAACCCCGCTGAACTTGCAGCTAGTTATCAGGCTGTTTCGACACATTTAATCGGTCCACATGTATATAACACTTATATTAGAACCATCAAATTAGTCATACCATGGGCAATTTTTATAACAATACTGGTGCAAATTATTGAAAATATTGTGTTATACACAGGGGAGGTAGCACTCCTGACTGCCATCATTAAGACCATTTCCATAACAATCGTCAATATTATATCCGTGTCATTTCATGTGCTGTTTTGGGTTACGATTGCCTTTATTGTTATTGAACGCACAGGCAACATTAACAATTTTAAGGAACATATGCCCTTTTTAAAAGCTCAACAAGAATGGACACCCGATGATTTAATAAAGGTGAAGATAATTCCTACTGACAAATACATTCCGCTAAATGATATTGTATTTAGCTTTTTAGGAATAGCTATTTTTTCTGTAGTTTATTTTAAAGCCAATCATCTAATTGGCATTTACACTTCTGATGAGAGAGATGGTTTGAAGTTCGTCATGCCAATATTCAATCAAGATATCTTACTTTCTTATGAGCCAATCATTTTATTTTGCATAGCACTCAGTATTGGTTTGACATTTTATAAATGGAAGGTTGGTCAATGGACCATTCGACTTGCTGTGATCAATGCCTTCCTTCAAGTTGTAACTACTATTGTTTTTATTCTAATGGCTAAACAACCCGACTTAATACACGGTCCTGCCATTCCTTATATAGCTGCTATTATGGAAACTACCGCTTCAAAGGTTGCCTTTTCTATCGATCGAATATTGTTAGTGATTATTTTGATTTCCATTGTAGCAAATGGTATTGATATATTTTATCGCTTTAAAAGGGCTAGGATTAAACATGGATAAAGTACATGTACTTCTTTCTAATGAAAAATCCAAATTTGTATTATTTTAACTATACGCTAATAATTCTCACCTATCCTTTTCATCGTTCCTTGACACATACCCAAACTTAATGCCTGGTATAATATACCTTTGATTCGTTAAAATACCGTTACTCTCTAATGTTTTGTGAATGGTTAAATAACCAACCAATTTTCACCTAATCAAAACACCTGTTGAACTATTTCACTATAGTGTTTTAATTTACATTCCCGTCTGCTACACTACCACATGAAAGTACATTATCAGTGCCTATTATAGCATCCGATTTCGCCAGTTTAATGCAATATCTCAGATGATTATCTTTGTAGTGGAATCGCTTGCGACAAGTAAAGCCCACCAAAATGAATTGGTGGGCTTTACACTTATGAAGAAAATAAATAGGCGTCTTCAAGCATATTTTAAAGGATGCTCAAGCTTGTTTCCTTTATATCAGTGATTAGCATATGACCTGGTGCATGCGTAATCATAATAGCAGGTTTGCTTTCCATCGCTACTGCCTGAGGTGTTACGCCACAAGCCCAGAATACTGGTATTTCCCCTGGCTTAATGGACACAGCATCACCGAAATCTGGCTTTGAAATGTCTGTAATCCCAATTTGTTCCGGACTACCAATATGTATTGGTGCACCATGTACATTTGGAAATCGTGATGTAATTTGAATTGCACGAATCGCATCTTCTGGTGTCATTGGACGCATGCTGACAACAGTTGGTCCTTCAAACATCCCTGCCTTAACGCATGGGATATTCGTTTTATACATTGGGACATTACAGTTTTCTTGAATATGTCTAATTGGAATACCTGCTTCTAGAAGCGGTGTTTCAAATGTAAAGCTACAACCTATTGAAAATCCAACCATATCTTCTTCCCAATAATCTGTAATATCTAATACTTCCTCGGTGAAAATACCATCACGATATATACGATATTTCGGAATGTCCTTACGAATATCTGCATTTTTTGCAATTGTAGAAGGTATAAATGATCCAGGTTCAGTCACGTCTAATAGTGGGCACTGCTTTGGATTTCGCTGACAAAATAGTAGAAAGTCAAAGGCATGCTCCTTCTTTAAAATTACTAAATTTGCTTGTGCAAATCCGATTGACATGCCAGAAGTCGGCCCAATTATTTCTTGATTTCGAATAAGTTCACGTATTTCATTTGGCGCTAAAGTGCTATATGTGGTCATAGTCAATTCACTCCTTATAATTGAACCATCCATGATAAAGATGCTCATGGATGGTTGTTAGATTAACTAAATAATTTTTGCATTTGTTCCATCAATGTGATAACGCTCAAATATCCCATAAGAACAACTACGATTGCGCCAGTCACTGTTAACCAACGAGGATGCTTATATGTACCCACAATGTCTTTTTTATGTGCCGCAATTAATATAATAGTAAGTGCTAATGGTAAAATCAGTGCATTTAATGCCCCTACAATAATTAACACATTGACTGGCTTTCCGATGAAGGCAAAAGTTGCTGTTGAAACGATGATAAATGCGATAATCACCCAATTATGATATTTTTCAATCTTTGGGTGAAATGAACGAATAAATGAAACCGATGTATAAGCCGCCCCTACGACAGAAGTAATCGCTGCTGCCCACATAATCATACCAAACATGCGATAACCAATATCACCAGCAGCAAGTTGGAAAACAGATGCAGGTGGATTATCAGGGTCAATGGCTAACCCTTGTGAAACAACTCCAAGAACCGCTAAAAATAATGCAATACGCATCACACCTGTAATCAAAATCCCTGTCACAGAGCTTTTTGTTACTTCTGGTAAAGATTCTTGTCCTTTAATGCCAGCATCTAAAAGTCGGTGACCACCAGCAAATGTAATGTATCCTCCAACTGATCCTCCAACCAAAGTCACGATTGCAAACCAGCTAATTTCTTGAGGCATAAAGGTATTCACAATCGCTTCTCCTACAGGAGGTGAAGTTTTAAAAGCAACAAATAGCATAAGTAGAATCATAATACCGCCAGCCAATTGTGCAACTTTGTCCATTGCCTTCCCTGCCTCTTTATAGACAAAGATAAAAACAGCAAACAGAGCACTTACAACTGCACCTGTAATAGGATCTAAACCAATCATGGCATTTAGCCCTAGACCAGCTCCAGCAACGTTCCCAATATTAAATGCTAAACCGCCTATAACGATCATAACGGCAAGGACAACACCTAACCCTGGCAATACCTTATTGGCAATCTCTTGCCCACGCAAACCAGAAACAGCAATGATTCTCCAAACATTAACTTGTGCTACAATATCTAGAATTAATGAAATTAAAATTACAAATCCAAAGCTAGCAGCTAATTGCTGTGTAAATATCGTCGTTTGTGTTAAAAAACCGGGTCCGATAGATGAGGTAGCCATTAAAAAGGCTGCTCCTAGTAACACACTTTTACTTGCTGTTTTCTTCACGAACTTACTTTTTTTCTTTTGCTCTATTTCTTCTGCACTAACTTCGATTTTATTCACTCCCATTGAATTCCTCCTTAATTGCACGTACAGCTATTTGGTGTTCCATTAATTTTGCATGGATATTTTTCGCGAATTCTACAGCATGTTCTCCATCTCCATGAATACAAACAGTATCTGCTTGTAGTGAGACTTCGAGTTGTTGCTGTGACAATACTTTTCCTTCTTGCACCATTTTTATAACCTGATGAATAGCTTGTTCGTTATCCGTAATCAATGCATCTGATTGTTTGCGAGATGTTAAAGAACCATCCTGCTGATAGGTACGATCTGCAAACACTTCATGAGCTGTTTGAAGTCCTATTCTTTCTCCGGCTTTTGTTAATTCACTTCCTGAGAGACCGAATAACACAAGTGACGGTGAAATATCATAAACGGCTTGCGCGATAGCCTCAGCAATCGCTGGATTTTTGGCAGCCATATTATAAAGTGCTCCATGTGGCTTAACATGCTGCATGGTTTCATTGTGGATTGTTAAAAACCCTTGCAATGCCCCAATTTGATAAACGACCATATCATAGGCTTCTTGAGGTGTGATGTTCATCTCACGTCGTCCAAAGCCGTTTAAATCCGGTAATCCTGGATGTGCCCCAATCTTCACACCATTAGCAATGGCCAACTTAACTGTTTCATGCATGACCATTGGATCCCCACCATGAAAGCCACAAGCAATATTAGCAGATGTTACATATTTTAAGATTTCCTCTTGCTCCCCAAGTTGATAACGACCAAAACTTTCCCCTAAATCACAGTTCAAATCAACACGAAACATCTTCTTCCCCCATTTTCTTTTTACTAAAGTAGCTCCAATGAATACGTTTACAATATTTGCGTACCGATATTCGGAACTTAAGTTTTGAAATTTAAAAAAATTTTAGCATATTTTATCATTGTAGAAAAGAAAAATTTTTAAAATTGTGAAAATAAATATAATTTTCATATTTTCCATTCAAATTAAACTTGTTTTAGTTTATTGTTAAAATACAATATTAATAATCCGTTATTTAAAACTTATATACCGAATTACGAAACTACAGGAGATGGTTTTCATGCCGAATTTAAAAGAGAATGTACAAATAAGACCTTTGAGCGATTCTGCACTTGTCATTCAAGTAGGTGAAGGAATCAATGAGGCAACACATAAGAAAGTGAAACATATATTAAATTTATTAGAAGAACAGCCCTTTAAGGGATTCATTGAAGCTGTACCTGCCTATAATAGTGTGACGGTTTATTACAACCCGATTGATGTATACTTTTCTAATTTAGAAAAAGGTGTCAACATGCCTTACGAAAATGTGAAAACAAAGATTTTTTCCTTAATGAACCATTCTTACATAGTTGAAACGACGAAAGATCGTGTTGTAAAAATACCTGTAGCATATGGTGGTGAAATGGGACCAGATTTAGAATTTGTAGCATCTTATAATGGTTTAACACCTAGTGAAGTTATTAAAATCCACTCTTCTGCAGAATATCTTGTCTACATGTTAGGTTTCGCCCCAGGTTTTCCTTTTATGGGCGGAATGGACAAACAAATTGCAACACCACGTAAAGAAACGCCAAGCTTAACAATTGCTCCAGGATCTGTTGGAATTGCTGGAAGTCAAACAGGGATCTACCCATTAGAAACTCCAGGTGGATGGCAGATTATTGGACGAACACCCTCTCGATTGTTTCTACCTGAACAATCTCCTCCGACCTTATTGCAACCGGGCGATCGAATTAAATTTGTACCAATTTCATTGGATGAATATACGAGAGATTTGGGGATGGAAACATGGTAATAAAGGTATTGCAGCCAGGTATGCTGGCAACAATTCAAGACTTAGGAAGATATGGACTACAGAAGTTTGGTGTTATCGTGGGCGGAGGAATGGATTCAATTTCCTTACGAATCGCGAATTTACTTGTTGGAAATTCCGAGGGAGAAGGAACTCTTGAAGTGACACTTTTTGGAACTACCCTTTTATTTGAAAGTGATGAACTGATTGCAATTACAGGTGGTAATCTACAACCTACAATAGATGGAAAAGAAGTACCAATGTGGCAACCAATTTTCATTCAAAAAGGATCTATTTTAAAATTTAATGCTGCGATTAGTGGCAGTCGTGCCTATGTATCGTTTAGTGGCGGAATTCAAGTGCCTAAAGTGATGGGCAGTAAAAGTACCTACATACGTGCTGGAATAGGCGGATTTCAAGGAAGGAAATTGCAAAAGGGCGATATCTTTGAATGTGATAAACGGACAGCATTAGGAGAGGATCTTTTTCATCAATTACAAAAGAAAGCCTCTTACCTTTCTTGGTCAGTGTATTATACTCCCTTTGTTACATTTAAAAAAATTCAAACAATCAGAATCATAAAAGGCTCTGAATATCCGCGTTTTGATGAAGAAAGTTTAAAAAAATTCTTTTCAACGCCTTACACCATCTCAACACACTCAGATCGAATGGGCTATCGATTGAAAGGGGCAGACATCCAATTAATAGAGCCGTTTGAATTATTATCCGAAGGGGTTACGTTTGGAACGATTCAAGTACCCTCTAATGGGCAACCCATTATTTTAATGGCGGATCGTCAAACGACTGGTGGATATCCTAAAATAGGACAAGTGATCTCTGCAGATTTACCGTCCTTAGCACAAATGCAAGCAAATGGTCAGGTATATTTTAAAGAGGTCACGCTTGAAGAAGCACAATGGGCATTAATCCATCAAGAAAAGAAACTAAAAGAATTGGCATTTGGGCTACGTTTAAAAAGGTCGCAGTAACTATAAGTAAAAAGAAGCTATCCAATTATCCGAAATATGGTAATTTGGATAGTACTATTCTCTAAATAAACGAGCGATTTCAGCGCAAAAAGTGGTGTCTCAAAAGTCATTTGAGACACCACTTTTTTAAAGTTGTTCATACCCCAATTGTTTAGAAATCTCTGCGGTAGCCTTCTTAAGTTTCTCGACGAAGATTTCAACATTTTCCCCTTGATAATTGGCTTCCAGTCCTGCGATACTCATAGCTGCAACGGTTTCTCCTTTATGATCGAAAATCGGTGCTGCCACAGCTGATGTATAATTTTCTAATTCTGAATGGCTGATTGTATAACCTAGTTCTCTTGCCTCCACAATCGATTCATAAAGCTTTTCCTTATCGGTAATCGTCCCCATTGCAAATGATTCAAGGTCTAACGATTCGAGATACTCCTTTATTTCAGCATCAGGTAAAAAGGATAAGATGGCACGAGGACATGCCCCTGCATAAAGTGGACTTTTTCTACCGATTGCTGTATAGAGACGGACTTTTTGCTTTGTATCTATTTTCTCTATATAAATAGCTTCGTTCCCATCACGAACAATTAAATTAATCGCTTCTTTTGTATCATTATGTAATTCATTCATAATGGGGTATGCAATTTTTCGCACATCCAGGCGTATGGAAACTAGATGTCCAAATTTAAGGAAGAAAATTCCCAACCTATACTTTGCATCAGTTCCCTTTTCCAAAAATTCCATTTCCTCTAAAGATTTCAACATGCGGAAAGCAGTAGTTTTAGGGATTCCTGCTAACTCAATTACTTCTTGAAATGACAGTTCTGTATGATCGATAAATAGATTTAATATGTCCATTGAACGGACAACCGTTTTATTTTTATTTGTCAATGAAAGTTTGTCTTCCTTTCGTTACAAGCTTTAATCTAATCATAATGTATCTTCTACCATTTATAATTTAATGCCTTCAGTGACTTTACTAATTATTCTTTATTCAAATTTTAAGAGCTCGTTGAACCCCTCATATCTTTTCTTTTTTAATTATACCTAACTTCTTACTGTTTTTGTATACCCTGTAAATCAGATTGAAAAGGAAATAGAAACAGGAGTAAGGATGGTTACTTTGCTTCCATGCTCTTTACTCCTGCTTGTTATTCTTACCTTGTTTCCTCGATTACCACGACTTTATTTTGATGATGTCATTCAACAATAGCTCCCGTTCAAGAAACATTTCTATTTAATGATACTAGGTAAGTTCGTTTTATGTCCTGTTCCCTGACGCTTTTCCTTATAAAAAATTACTCCACTCAAGCCAATTATGGAGAAAATAACTGGCGTGATGAAACCATAGTAGTATCCATCAACTTGATTACCTGAAGTAGATTGAAAATGATCCAATATATATCCAAAAATGATTGGTAGCAATACCGCACTAAGAAAGCCACCCGTATTCGCAAACCCAGAAACAATGCCTGACTCTTTATAGGGAAAGATTGACGTACAGCTGCAAAGGTTAATGCACTTGCCCCATATCCAAAACCAATGATAAAGAAAAGTATAATTAGCAAGAAAAATGACGGATGCCCATTACATAAAAGGAATGAAAACCAACTCAATAAAACAGTAATATGAACGACAATGATCATTTCACGTATTGAATAATAAGTGATGTAAAAATTCATATACTTTTATGATGTATTATTTTGAAGATAAGGAGAGAACAGACGTGGACATATTTGTAAGACCAGGGGATTCACTTTGGCATTTTAGCGAAGTGTTCAAAATACCCCTTCAACTCATTGTTGATTCCAACCGACATACCAACCCTCAAATACTTCAGGTTGGGCAACGCATCCAAATTCCAGGGTTTGTTACAACCAATTATCAAATCCAACAAGGAAACACTTTATGGCAAATTGCTCAAAGTCGAAACCTTCCTCTCCAAGCCATCCTACTAGTTAATCCTAACCTCAATCCTAATCGTCTGCAAATCAGCCAGACAATACAAATCCCTCAGAGGATTACCTGGAGGCTCGTAAATGGCAAACAGGATTATGACTATAGCATCATGATGAGCGATCTAAAAAAGCTACAAGTAGCCTATCCCTTCATCCAAAGTTCATCAATTGGTAATTCTGTATTAGCACGAGAAATCCCAGAGGTATTAATCGGGAACGGCTCTAAACGCGTTCATTATAATGGTTCATTTCATGCGAACGAGTGGATTACTACCCCAATCATTTTAACTTTTTTAAATGACTACTTACTCTCTCTCACAAACCAAACTACAATTCGAGGACTCTCTACACCTCCTCTTTACCTGCAAACCTTGCTCTCCATTGTTCCCATGGTCAATCCTGATGGCGTTAATTTAGTACTACATGGACCACCGGACGATGCATCATTAAGAAACAAGCTTATTAGTTGGAATTATGGCAGTTCCGACTTTTCTGGCTGGAAGGCGAATATTAATGGCGTCGATTTGAACGACCAGTTTCCTGCCAAATGGGAACTAGAAAGCGCACGCAATCGGCAAACCCCAGGCCCCCGTGATTATGGCGGTAAAAGCCCCCTTTCCGAGCCTGAAGCCATTGCGATGGCCGATTTAACAAAGAAACGTGATTTTGCATGGGTCCTGGCTTTTCATACCCAAGGAAGAGTCATTTATTGGGGATTTGAAAATCTCGAACCGCCAGAGTCCGAAGTAATGGTAAATGAGTTTAGCCGAGTCAGCGGCTACGAGCCTGTTCAATCGGCCGGCAGCTACGCAGGCTACAAGGATTGGTTCATTCAGGATTGGCGAAGACCCGGCTTTACCGTTGAATTAGGTAGCGGTACAAATCCGCTTCCATTAAGTCAGTTTGATGAAATTTATCAGGAGGCATTAGGGATTTTTCTTGCAGGGTTGTATTTATAATTGTAAATGAATAAATAAAAAGCCAATCATCCAAGGTCTACTAAACTTGAAATGATCGGCTTTTTATTTATGGGATAGTGCGCATTATCAGGTATACATTCCCCAAATTTATTTCAATTAAGTGGAAATAATTACTTTGACACGCAGAGTAATGTTTGCTAATATTACTCTATCAGATAGAACAATAATATCTAAGTAGGTGACTTATGGTTCGAAGTGATATCATCCGCGGACACTTGGATTCCATTATTTTGCGGCTGATTTCAGAGAAAGATCGATATGGTTATGAAATATCTCAGGAAATTAGTCTCCGTACAAATAATCGTTTTCAAATCAAAGAAGCAACTTTATATGCAATTTTTCAACGTTTAGAGAAAAGAGAAATTATTGAGGCCTATTACGGTGATATTACACATGGCGGCAAAAGAAAGTATTACCGCATTACCCCACTGGGTAAAGCTTATTTAAATGAGCTAGTAAGAGAATGGACGGAAGTGAAGGAAATTATCGACTTATTTATGGAGGGCTTAGAATGAAAAAAATAAAAAATCATATTGATGAGTTGTTTAAAGACATTCCACGTAATAACGAAACCGAAATGGTAAAACAAGAAATCATACAAAATCTTGAAGAGAAAGTATTCTATTTGATGGAGCACGGAAAAGAAGAAGATGATGCAATTAATAAAGCCATCGTTGAATTTGGAGATATTGAAGATTTAAAAAATGAATTAGGAGTACAAGAACCCAAAAATAAAAACATGGCTAAATTAAATTTAGAATTCTCGGTTTGGGGAAGCTCTTTAATTATTGCGTTATTTCTTTTTATCAATCTTTACTATACGCCAAATACGATTTGGGCGATCTATCCAATCTTCGCTATATTATGGTGGCCTCTATCCATGTACTTCGTTTGGTCACGTAAGAAATGGAGTAAACAATGATGAAACAATATATTAGTTTTTCCGTAGCAGGTAGCTTGATGACCATGGTGTTTTTAGGAATGGTAAATTATCTAACATCACCACATACAACCTGGTTTATTTATCCTTGTTTACTTCTTTTACTATGGCCGATCACTTTATATTTTATGTCTAAGAAATTATACAAACAATATTCTGTTTTCTGTAGTGTCATCATCATTACTTTCCTTGCAATTGAAAATTATTTATATTCACCCAATCATTTATGGATTATGTATGCCTTTTACCCAATACTATGGTGGCCCATCCTCATGTTTTTAGAGGAAAAAGCAAAAACATTAAAAATCGCACTTATTGGCTGTTCGAGCACAATCATCTATTATTCAATATTAAATCTTGTTATGTCCCCTCAATATCCATGGGCCATCTATCCGGCATTTTTAGTATTGTGGTGGCCATTGGCTCTATATCATGCTCAGAGAAAAACATTCGTTGCATTCTCTATTTACGCTAGCTTACTCATTAGTACTTTTTTTATTACAGTAAATGCAGTTTCCTCACCAGGAGTAATATGGGCTATTTATCCAATATTCTTAGTTATGTGGTGGCCACTAAGTATGTACTTCTACGTCTATAAAAGAAAGATGTATAAAGCTTTAACTTTTCCTAAAAGAATATAGGCTGTTATGGAAATGGAGTTAACCCAAAAGTCTTTAAACACTAACAATCGTTTGCAATATGGTAAAAATCCGCTTTACTTTCCCCACCGGAGTCTATGTGGATTTTTACTTTTATATCAAAAAATAGTACCTACGAGTGTTCAACCACTATTTTTATTTCAACTACTAAGGGGGGCTGTTATCATTTACACAAAAGCATTGACAGTCCCCCATCTACGTAATCTTATACGCGTGTTAAAATAAGTAACGGGGATGATGTAGAGATTTATACTATATATTTATTTTTGCGTGATCCACCAATTCTTGTTTAATAAAACAGGAAATCATTGTGCAGTAAACCTCTTCCACAATGTCAGGATTTACATCATTTTCATATGCTATATTTCTAAATTTTTCAATTACTGCCTCTACCCTTTTCGGTGCTTTTACGTCTTCTGTATCTTTTTTGAACTTAGCAGCTTGCTCAACAAACTCACTTCTTTCACTTATTAACTTTACAATTTTACGATCAATACTATCTATATTTTCTCTTACCTCTGCTATACTCTTACATTCTTTTATCATGAGCTCCCCCACTCCATCCCTTATTTGTAAACGTTTATTGCTTTTCGAAATATGAAAACAAAATTAAACTTGATACGTTTGTTGACAAATATCTCGCAGTTTAAAAAAAGCCCCTTCATAATCACTACAAGAATTAGCCATGCGTTGTATTTTTAGCTTGAAGTAGTGTAAAATGCGCACAAGAAATGAACCTACAGTTATTCCTTAACATATTGTCAGCAAATGAGTGGGCTAACTTTTCCCAGGAAATGTTGCCCCAATGATAATAAAAATTCTTACACTTCATTTACTCTCTCGCATCGAAAATAAGCTGTGAAAATAGTTTACTACCTTATATAGTTAAAGTCGATTACACATGTTGCTATTCATAAAAAGGCTGCATCAAGAAAACTAAAGAATATTGGCAGTAAGAGAAATTAATACTATACTTACTATATAATTTAAATAATAAATATTTTAACGGGCTGTGATCATATGTCAAAAAATAGTGAAATGCTTCATGTGGAAATCATTATGAAAGAAATGCTTGAAATACAACAAAAATCTATGATGTTTGTTCATCTACTCTCAGAAGGTGAGTCATTATCCCAAAACCAGCTGATTCTTCTGCTTCAACTAAAAATCAATGGTGGCATGAAAGCAACTGAAATAGCCGATTTTTTCAGTGTAACACCCGGAGCCATTACATCTATGTGTGATAAATTGGAAAAATTGAACCTCGTACAAAGGGTTAGAGAAAACGAAGACAGACGTGTTGTAAAAATGATTTTAACAAATAATGGCGAGGTTAAAGTACAAGATATATTCTTAAAACTTCCACAAGAAAAATTAACAGATATAGCAAAAGTGCTAATCGACGTTAATCAGTTAATGAAAAAAATTTTTTAGGATTTCATAAAGTTGAAATCCTTTTTTTGTTGTCTTTTTTGTTCTTGACAAATTGAAGGTGCATATACTTTAATTAATATATATTTTAATAATTAAACTATATATTAATTAAATTAAAAGAGGTGATTTATCCATGAATGAAGGAATTCAGAAACTTCGAAGTATAACCCTTACAAGTGGCAAGATCAAAGACTTAGCAGCAGATTGTGAATTACTAAAAATCCGTGGTTCTGTTGCTTTACATCAAGAAGTACGATTAAAAAAAATCTCTGCTCATGGACATAGTTCATTTCATTCTCGCGTTGTAGCGCAAGTTTTAAATAATACGGGATCATGTAATATAAATGATCTTTGTGAAATTAATGAAATTACGAATGCTGGGAATTTAAAGATAAGAAATGGGCAAGTAACGAAGATTAACAGTTCAGGAAAACTAACAATTGAACAAAAATTACAAACAGAGCATTTTAACGCAATTGGCTTTGTTAAAGCGCAAGAAATATATGCAGTACATTTTCAGCTAAAAATGTCTGGGCGAAGTGAAATCGCTCAGCTTATTGCAGATGAAATTTGTGTAGAAAAAGATAGGGTTTCCCTGTCTTTCTTAAAGAAAAAGCTAGTTTGTAAAAGGATAAAAGGGAGAACCTTAGAACTTTCTAACACAGTTGCGGAAGTAGTTGAAGGGGATGTAGTATTAATTGGCGATAATTGTACTATCCAAACACTTTATTACAAAGAATACTATACAGTCTCTCCAAGTGCTCAAGTGCAACATATCATTAGGAGTGAAGCTGAATGAACATGATTCGGGCATTTTTTTGCTCATTAGCAACTTTAGTCTTATCTGTGCTATACGTAGGGTTGATTTTAAGTGTACTACTAGCCATACTGACCGGTATTCTACGTACAGTAGGCTTTGATCAAATAAAAATGGGGATTTGGCAAGGCGTGGAGCTTCCAGTCATTTTAAGTATTCCTGTGTCACTCGTTGTTTCTTTTTTGCTTTTCCTTGCTTCGCTTTATGTAAAACGCTCCCTTGTATTTTGCTTTTCACAGCTTAAGTTTTAAAAAGCTAGTAAGCACTGTCTTTGCTTTATCGATAGCATTTCAGTTTAAAAATTTAATTAAAAAATTTATTAAAATAAAAACGAGCATCGTAAAGTGAAAAAACTGACCCTATAAAATTAGGCAAAATTGATACTTTTAAATAGGCCAATCCTTTGCTAACTTTATCAATAAATAAAAAACCGATAAAAAGGAAAGAAAGGTCTATCCCTATGAACATTACAAAAAGTACAAAAAGTTATACAAACTCACGCGTTTTTGATTTGATTCAAACTGCCATGTTAATCGCTCTTGTATTTGTTGCAACCCTCTTTATCAATATAAAACTACCAATTACCGCAAATGGTGGTTTGGTTCATCTTGGAACTGCTATGCTCTTTATCACATCTATCTTATTTGGTCCTAAAAAAGGGGCAATGGCAGGTGCTTTTGGGATGGGCTTATTTGATTTAATATCCGGCTGGACATTATGGGCACCTTTTACCTTCTTGACACGCGGTTTGCAAGGCTATATCGTTGGGAAAATCGCCTGGTCCCTGGGTCGCCAAGGTACTAGTATTACGTTTAATATATTTGCTACCATCATTTCAGTTCCCTTCATGTTAGGAGGTTATTATATTTGTGAACGTGTGCTATTTGGAAATTGGATCATACCAGCAGCCTCTATTCCTGGCAACCTCGTTCAAAATATTGTAGGTATCTGTGCAGCCATTCCTGTTTGTATTGTGCTGAAAAAAATGAATGTTTTTAAATAATTTACTAGAACAAAATTATAGTAAAAGCCAATTTCTACATCTATAGAAAATTGCTTTATTAAATAAAAATAGAACCTTCCATCCAAACATGGATGAAAGGTTCTATATTTTATTAATATGATTAGTTTTTGCTTAGACCAAGCACTTGCGCTGTAGAAGTATGAACTTCTTCAAGAAGCGCTGGGTTTTCCACTAATGCTATGCCATAAGAAGGAATCATTTCTTTTAATTTTGGTTCCCACTCTTTTACCTGCTGAGGGAAGCATTTATTAATGACTTCAATCATAACTGGAACGGCAGTAGATGCACCTGGAGACGCACCGAGTAAGGCAGCGATAGAGCCATCAGCAGCACTGACAACCTCCGTACCAAATTGCAGCGTTCCTTTGCCACCAGCTTCCGTATCTTTGATAACTTGTACACGTTGACCAGCAACGACAATATCCCAATCATCGCTCTTCGCGTTCGGGATAAAGTCACGTAACTCTTCCATACGTTGATCTTTTGATAACATCAATTGTTGGATCAGATATTTTGTTAAGCCCATTTCTTTCACGCCTGCCGCCAATAACGTAGTAATATTATGCGGTTTGACAGATGCAAATAAATCCATATTGGAACCTGTTTTTAAGAACTTCGGTGAGAAGCCAGCGAACGGTCCAAATAGTAATGATTTTTTATTATCGATAAATCTTGTGTCTAAATGCGGCACAGACATTGGTGGCGCACCAACCGCAGCTTTGCCGTATACTTTGGCATGATGCTGCTCAACAATATCCTGATTGTTACATACCATGAATAATCCACTAATCGGGAATCCACCAATATGTTTGCCTTCAGGAATACCTGATTTTTGTAATAACTCTAAGCTTCCGCCACCAGCTCCAAGGAAGACGAATTTTGCCGTATGATATTCCATTCTACAACCATCGATATCATGCACTTTTAATTCCCATGAGCCGTCTTTCGTACGCTTAATGCTTTCAACACTATGATTGTAGTTGATATCGACATCTTGCGTTTTTAAGTGGTCAAATAACATACGCGTTAAAGCTCCAAAATTGACATCTGTACCTGTGTCAATTTTTGTTGCCGCAATCGCTTCATCCGCTGGGCGATCTTGCATAATAAGCGGAATCCATTCCATTAGTTTTTCTGGGTTATCGGAAAATTCCATCCCTTTAAACAATGGATTATTCGACATCGTTTCAAAACGTTTTTTCAAATACTCGACATTTTTTTCGCCTCTTACCATACTCATATGTGGTAAGGGCATGATGAAGTCTTCTGGATTTTGGATGAGCTTGCGATTGACAAGATATGACCAAAACTGCATAGAAACCTGGAACTGTTCATTCACATTGATGGCCTTGCTAATATCGATAGAGCCGTCTGGTTTTTCAGATGTGTAGTTTAGCTCGCACAATGCTGCATGCCCTGTTCCCGCATTATTCCATTCGTTAGAGCTTTCTTCTCCGGCGTTTGCAAGTTTCTCAAACACTGTAATATTCCAGTCTGGTGCTAATTCTTTGAGCATTGTTCCCAAAGTCGCACTCATAATTCCGGCACCAATTAAGATGACGTCTGATTTAATTTGTTTGCTACTCATTTCTACCATCCCTATTCCTAATATTCACAAAAAAGGATGTAGGCGTTACAGCAAGCTAAGGAGTAACTAGTCACATACCTTTTCTGTCTCAATAATAACAATCTTATTGTGTAATACAATTATTCATAGATTAGAAGCGCCTCTATTATATAACAGTTATAATTTATTTTAAAGAAGATAAAAAGTAGGGAATCGTGCAAAAGATTTGATAGACATGAAAGTTAAAGCCTTAACAATATAGGTTTAAGTCGTCCAATTTTGGATTCTTACATCCCTATTTTTGTACTTCTAGAGCAGGGTTGCTCTGGTGCCAGGCACTGACACAATTCAAATATTTATTATAAATTCCAAACAATAATCTGATAAAATGCAAAAAAGAATTGTATATGGGGGCGTTATAATAAAGTAGTCTGAAGGATGTAAGCATTATCCAGATCAGATTGTGCTAATAATAGCACGAACAACTTGAAAACACCGAAAAACAAAAATCCTTAGTCGACCTGAAATAATTTGAATTTTCGTGGGTGATAAGTGGGTGATAATATGAAAATTTCAATAGAAGAAATAAGCAAAGAAATGGAAGAAGAAATCCTCATTAGGTGTCATGAAGTGAATGACGAAATATACGAAATCGTAAATAAGCTGAAATCTGAAAACCTCATTATGCTCGGATATCAAAATGATAGAGTTCACCGTATTAAGCTTAGTGATATCTATTATTTCGAGGCAGTTGACGGAAAGGTTTTTATTTACTGCGAGGATAACGTTTTTGAGGTAAAACAAAAGCTTTATGAGCTTGAGGAATTATTGCAGGGAAAGAACTGTTTTCGTGCATCCAAATCAACGATTTTGAACATAGCCAAAATTTCTTCTATTTATCCTTCCATAAGTGGCAGATTTGAAGCGGTACTTGATAATGGGGAACGTGCTGTTGTATCAAGGCAGTATGTGCCTGTCCTTAAAAATATGCTTGGATTATAGAAGGAGGGAAAAATATGAAGACTAGCGAATTTGTACAAAAGATTGTTAAAGATTTCTTGATTATCTTCGCATCCATCATCATTATGATTACTATTTTGCGACAAATGTATTATCCCAATATGGCCTTTGATTTGAATTCGATTTATATCATTATGGTATTTTCATTTTTAAGTGCCTTAATTGGATTTATTTTGTATTCCCCTAATGATATAAGTGAAAAGAAAATGCGTATAAGAATGGCCATTCACTTTTTCACTTTAGAGATTCTATTGATTACCCTTGGTAGCATTTTTGGTATTGTGAATAGTGCATTAGATGGCATCATTTTGGCACTGCAAATTGCCGGAATCTATCTCCTAGTTCGTTTGCTATCATGGCAAAAGGATAAAAAAGAAGCCCAAAAAATCAACGAAAAACTAAAAGCATTTAAGAAGGACGCATTTGAGTAGTCAATAAAATCATAAAGCAGCAGTTGTCTGCAAGCAGATTATTTTGCGGTAAGCTTTTATTTGCATCTTATTTGCTCGTAGCTACAACTTACCGTTTTTCTATATACATCCTTTCAGCCATTTTTTATGATCAGTTCATAAGAAATTTTTTAAAAAAGAAGGGGTAACTACTATGGGAACTTTACTATTATTGATCGCTTTGGCTTTTGAGATTGCATTTTCAATCTACTGCATAGTAACAAGCAATACCATAAAAAAATAAAAAATTGGATTAGCATTGCTATATTTATAGCATTTGTCATTCTCACACAATCACCGGTGATTGTGTGGAGTTTCCGCTGGGTATTGCTTGCCATACTACTTTTCATATTAGCGGTAACGGGAACCGTATCCCTGATCCGTAACAAAACAAATACAAAAAAATACAAAACTTCTAAAATTGTGTGGAAATTCTTTATGATGATATCGGCTTTTGTATTTGCACTTGCACCGGTAATTGTATTTCCGCAGCATAAATCACCAAAAGTGACAGGTAAATATGAAGTCGCAACCGCTATTTACACATATATTGACAACAATCGTATTGAGGAATTTACTGACAAGGGGGACAACAGATTTGTTAATGTGGCATTTTGGTATCCTAAAAGGGTAGATGAAAAATACCCTCTATTGGTGTTCTCACATGGAGCATATGGTATTAAGGCAAGCAATACCTCTACCTATACGGCTTGCAAGCCACGGTTATGTAGTCGTTTCCATCGATCATCCATATCACTCCTTTTATACTGCATCAGTGGATGGAACGAAGGCTTTAATTAATTCAGATACTAATCTTAATTCAGCAATTCCAATAAAGAAGGTATTTACACGAAGGAAGAAGCCTATGGACTCATTCAAAAATGGATGAAACTTCGAACAGACGATATGAATTTTGTCATTGACACGATAGTTGAGAAAGCCAAAAGAGACAATAGCACTGTTTATCAACATATCAATACTGAGGAAATTGGTGTGTTCGGTCACTCCATGGGCGGAGCTGCAAGTGTTTGGGTAGGTAAAGAACGTGATGATGTAGATGCAGTTGTAAATATTGACGCACCGTTCTTTAGTGAGCTTGTTTATAATAGAGAAATGAATGATTTTGTAGCGCGTGACGAAGACTTTACGACCCCACTTCTTAACATCTATTCTGACGATGTTTGGGAACAACTCGAAAGCAACTCTACTTACGTAGCGAACAAACTCAATAATGAACACTTCAAAGATGCATATACTACTCATTTTAAAGGGGCAAAACATTTAAGCTTGACCGATTTACCACTTTTCTCTCCTATACTTGCAAATACTCTGCAAGGTGGGAAGGCCGACATTGATCAATATTACTGTATTGAAAAGGCAAATGAACTCATTCTTGAATTTTTTGACTATAAGTTAAAAGACAAAGGCCATTTCACTCCCGAAGAAACATATTGATTTTTATCTAGTAGCTATAAAAGACATAGATATTAAGTTCAAGAGAGTTTTATTGAATAAAATGTTTAGATGCTCTTTGTTTTTTCGATCGTTCTTCAAAGAAAAAAGTAATTGAATCAATTTCATAATACGTATTTTTAAAAAATCATAGACGTGCAGAATATTGAATGATTTCTTAAAAAAACGAATGAAATACCTTATGATGCTG
>NZ_JBNNLZ010000013.1:10599-127466 GCF_050272295.1 Lysinibacillus sp. NPDC048646 | reverse complement strand
TGTGCAAAATAGCCATCTATCCGAAAAAAATTCAGATAGATGGCCATTCGTCGTGTATACCGAAAAGGTGCGGTTTTTTTATATTTCGGGCTTACGATTTATCAACTAAGTTTTGAATTTTATCGATAACTTTTTTAAATTTATCGACCAAGTTTCTTCATTTATCGAAAAAGGACCATCCTATTTAGGACAGTCCTTTATCGTTAATATTGAACTTTGTTTCTATCCGTTTTAATAATTGCAGAGGCAATTATGACAAAACCGAGCATTAATATAAAGATTAAATCAAGTAAACCTGTATGCATCGATACTGTAAATAATGTAATTACAAATGCATAGGCAACAGAGTGGAAGCTACGAATACCACTTTGCTTCACTTTATTGTAGATGAGAGAAATTAAGATACCGTATAACAAGAAGCCAATCGCTACAAGCGCATAGCCGCCATCTAGGAACAGCTGCCCTATAAAGGTAGGCGTTGTTGTTCTCGTTGGACGTGTAATATACTTCCCTTCCTCCACACTTAAAGAGTTTACAACCTCAGTGACCTTCATACGCGGTGAAATTTGCTCACCAGGTAAAATGGTATTGAAGATGCCGCCATGAATCTCTCCATTTAGGTACCCTTCCTCCTGTGTATACTCGATAATTTTACTTAAAACAATATGCCCCGTAACACTCTCACCATTCAATGAACGCATCCATTTAGGTGTTAAATTTACCTTTTGCTCTACTGTCAAAAGCTTTTCTTTATCTGTTTCAGATAACTCAACATCTGGCTGATCACGATTATTGAATTCATTTGATGTATCTTCTGTCATAACGCGCAAGAAACCAAACATTGAGAACGCTACGCCTATCACTAATAATGCTGTTAGGAACCAAGTCAATTTCACACGTTTTACAACATAGTGGAAAATAATAATACCTGTAAATAGCATAATGATTAACGGTGTACGATAGCCCATTAATAAGAATAAGAACATGACAACCGCAAAAATCGAGCCATAAATTAATGCTTTTTTCCATGTCATATGCTTTTCTAAAATCATTTTGTATGATATTAACAAGAGAATCCCATACCATAACAATTGGCTAAAGAAGTTCAGTTTTGGGTCAAGATTACGTCGATTGGATTCATCCGAAATCCCTAAACCTCCACCAAAAATCATCATTAAATAGGCAGCTAAGCCAATTAATGTTAATACCACAACAAAGTGAATCACATATTTCCCTAAAAATGATAATCCGAACGAAGGGATTGTCCATTGTAATTTATCAATAATATAGACGCCGATATAATAGCACACAAGCGCTACTAGCACAGCTGGTAAAATTGATACGCGCACATTAAATAAATCAAATCGATGAAAATCGAACAAACTTGTGAAGAAATAAAGCACTAATATAAAAGGTAAAAAGAAATACGGTGAAAACGTATCAATCTTGTTAACCTTTGTAAAAACTTGTTTCAGTTTATTCATACATGTTATACATCTAATATATCTAATTAGATGTTATTGCCCTCCTCTATGATGAATCAATAGTCACTATTCACTATTATATTCTTTAGTTTTTCCTACAAAACAAAGGTTATTATATCATAAATTTAGATAGACTTATAGAAAGGATTTAATTGAATTTACATAAATAAACTCAATAATTTCTTTTTAATCTAAAACTCTACGAATCATCCATTATTTAGTTGTAATATGTGTATTAGAAATACCTATTTTTAGAAACCATTACGAAACAAGGATGTGGATCTATTGAAAAAAATATTCGTTTCACTATTAGCTACCGGTGCTTTCTTGCTTGTAACAGTCTTATCATCTTCACAAGCAGAAGCAGCTTCACAGAAAATCGGTGTCGTTTTCTCTGAAAGTAGCGAGAAATATGCCAATACGACACACCCTGGTGGTACCTATCTAGGACAAACAGTATCACCAAAGGTCGACTATAGCTCAACATATAACAAAGAGCTAAAAGCCTTTCTTCTCTACCAACAGCAGGGCTTCAATATAGAAAAAATTTATGAAAAAGACTTAAACAACTTAGAAGCTTTAAGCCAGTACGATGCAATCGTCTTTGCCTATACGGTGATGATGAACCATCAACAACGCGAAAATGTCAAAATCTACGTACGGAATGGTGGTGGCGCTCTATTCGCCTTCCAAACAGCTCGTAACGAATCAGCTAAATTCCCAAAAATAGGACAAATAGATTTATCCCCTTTAATCTATGACGTCGATTCCTGGGTAATGGAATGGGATAACCTAACGGAAGTATTCAATGCGCGCTTTATAGACGATATTGTGTTAGGGAACTCTACTGTAAGCAACATCAATACCGTACACCCGATCATTCAAAACGCGACAAAAGAGCTTGGCAAAAGCAAACTTAATCTGACAAAATCAGATCAAGAGTGGGTTGAAATCATCAAGCCTTGGCAAGGCAGCACTGCAACACCTATTTTATATTTCTCAAATTACGATTACACGAGTAAGCCACAGACTATGAAGAAAAATGAATTTGGCGCTGCTCACGCCATTGCATATGGAAAAGGCCGCGTCGTTCAAATAGGTTTCAAAATCTTTGATTATATTAGTATCGATGCAAAAGCAGATTGGCAGGACAATGAAAATGGAGTTGCCTACACGACAACGCGTGGTGATAATGACGCAAAAGTATTTATGAAGCACGCTTTAAACTGGACAGCTGAAGATCACAAAGGCAATACACCTCGCCGCTATAATCTTTCCCTCTATTCTGACGGCGTGCAAAGCTATGTATCACCATCTGGTCAATTTGTCTTCTATTCCACAGTAACCGTGAAGAACAACGGGAATGTACCTGCTCGTGGTACATTAAAAGTGGAGATTTTAGATACAAACGGTCAAGTGGTTGGTCAGGGACATGAACGCTATATCCCAGGTCTAGCGGCCGATGCTACAACGGATAACGCTGACCGAAAAGACGTTAGTACCCATTATGAAAAATATCAGATATTTATGCCTGGAAATTTAGCTGCTGGTACGTATACGATTCGTACATCTTTTATTGAAGGCCGTGATGATCGTAAAAATGTTGATGAAAAATTCGCAACGATTGCAGAAATTAAAACGCTCACACGCTCAAAAGGTTCCACTAAGGCAACAATTGCTGCAGTTCCATTGTTCCAAGATGTAACAACTTCAACTAGTGGCTACTATGATATTAAAAATTTACATGCCCTTGGTATTATTAAAGGAAATAATGGGAAATTCAATCCACAAGGGACATTAACACGCATACAAGCAACTGAAATGGTATTACGTGCCCTAGGCATTACTGCTTCAAGCTCAGCATCAATGAATGCAAGTGACCTGAAACCTAGTGATTACGGCTACGCAGTATTGGCAACAGGCATACGCTACGGGATTATCTCATTAGAAAATGACAAAATAAATGCCCATCAGCCAATGACACGTGCTGATATGGCACATGCTCTTGTCAATGGCTTTAAACTACAAGGCATTTCTAGTAATACATTTGCAGACGTACCTACTAATCATACTTATTACAAAGATATTCAAGCTCTATATGCACTAGGCATTACAACAGGTTACGCAGATAACACATTTAAACCTAGTGGTACTGTTACACGTCAAAACTTTGCACAGTTTGTTAACCGCACATTGTACGCGAATTCTAAATAGTAACATTGCAAGATTAGTTGTCATGCGCTGATAGGATACTATTAATACCTACAATCAAACAAAAAGCTACATAGTTCCTTACGAACTATGTAGCTTTTTGTTATTATTGCTTTGCGTAATATTGCAAAATCCCTTTATAGATGGATTCAGCAAATTGCTCAACATATTGATCATCTGTCATTTTAGCGCGGTCTTCACTATTTGTTAGGAAGCCTAGCTCAACTAAGATGGCTGGAATATTCGTATTAGCACTCACAATGTGTTTTTCTTCTTTGACCTTACGATTTTTCATATTTAAGTTATTTACTATTTGATTGTTTACAAATGTCGCAAGATCAATGTCTTCTTCATACATATCACCCGGTGTTTTAGCGTAATATGTTTCGGTACCTTGTGCAGCAGTATTCGCCGCTGAGTTAACATGGATACTTACGAAGATTTCACCGTAATTAGCATGTGTAAAATCAACACGATCTTGTGGTGTAGGGAATGTATCCCCTGTACGAGGCATCAATACCTTTGCACCTGCAGCCTCCAATTTATTCTTGACAAGAGTACCAACCTTTAATGTAATATTTTTTTCCGAAATAGAACCGAAAGAAGTTCCTGGATCCTTGCCACCATGACCTGGATCAATAATGATAATTCGATCTTTTAACGGATTACCACTTTGATTTAATAGCTTTAAGTAAGATTTATGCACGTAGCCCGTTTGACCTTCAAAAGTAACTTGTGCCCAGTAACCATTAATACTGTTCACTTGAACATATTCACCCTTACTAAGCTTACCTAAAACCGTAGAAGTAGAGTTAGCCTCTTTACGGATATTTAAATTGTCAACTGTCACTCGACCAAGTAAGTCACCTGTAACTGGTGGCGTGATTGGATCTGGAGTTGGAGCTGGCTTTAGGGCTGGAACTGGAGTAGAAGGCTGTTCTACTGTTACATCCTCTGTACTATTCGCTACGATATAGCCTGGTAAATCGTTCACTTCTGTTAAATAGTAGCCATTAACCGTCTCATAAACTGGTAATTTCACTTTACTATTCACAGTCGAAATAATCTTTGAAGAGGAGCTTGCTTTAACGTAAACATTAATATTTTGTGTTGTTGTTACTTGCTTTTGAACATTCCCTAAAGTATTACCATCTGCATCTAAAAACTGAGCATACGTTTTATAAATATAAGTATAGGCATCTTTTGACGAAACTTTTAACCAGTCTCCTTCAGCTGCATAGACTGATAGTTTCTCACCTTTATTCACTGTACCCACAATGTTAGAATTAGATGAAGAATCTTTAGTATTACGAATATTTAATCCGTCAGTCGTTACTTGAACTGACCCAATAATCTGTGATGTATCAGGTACATCCACATCTTTTACAGGTAACTCTAAACGATACTTTTCACTTTTTGCACGCGCTACAAATAATGAAAATTGTGCACGTGTTACTTGGCTATTTGGATTATAATTTTGGCCGCTTCCCTTTGTAATACCATTATAGTAAATCGTATTTACATATTGAACGTAAGGATGTGTAATACCAACATCAACAAATGGGGAATTAATATTTTCGTATTTACTTGCATCAAGTTTAAATGCCTTTGTTAGCACATAGCTCATTTCATCACGAGTTAAAGGCTTGTTTGGTAAAAAATCACCTTTTATATTTGTTGCAAAGAAACCAAGTTGTGCAACACGTTCTACGTAGCCTGAGAGTTCCGTACCTACTGCTACATCTGAAAAGCTTGATTTGTTAACTACTAATGGTTTGTTCCCTGAGGCAACTACAACCATTTTGGCTGCTTGTCCACGTGTTACTTTGTTATATGGTTTATAGTACGTTTTCCCATTTTCCGTATAACCTTTAATAACACCTAAGTTAACTAAATAACTAATCTCTTCATAAGCTTCATGTTTTGGAGAAACATCTTCAAAATCACCACTTGCACTTGCATTTGCACTATGTATAGTAAACATAGAAACCGAAATGAATAAGACGCATAATATAAGGCTCATTTTTTTGAAGTTCAATGCCTTAATTCCTCCCTCCCTGTTCTTGTATTAATTTCAACAAAATTTAACATATAAAACCCCCATACGAACGTAACTATCCTACTAATAATTTAGATAGAGTTCCCACATAAGGATAGTATTTCATAAAAAGGATGGATTACGCAAGTTTAAACTTTCCTCCATTTATACGATATAAGTAAACTCGTCTATAGATTATTTTTTTATTGCTGATAGCTTCTACGGGATCGTTGATAGAATTCTTTTTAATAGTACCAATCAAAAAAAAGCTACATAGTTCACATACGAACCACATAGCTTTTTGTTATTATTGTTTTGCGTAATATTGAGAAATTCCTTTATAAATAGATTCTGCAAATAACTCGACATATTGGTCATCTGTCATTTTACCACGATCTTCACTATTTGTAAGGAAGCCTAGCTCTACTAAAATCGCTGGAATTAACGTGTTGCGAATGACATAGAATTGTTGCTCTTTTACACCACGATTTTTCATATTTAAGTTTGTAACAATTTGATTGTTTACAAAAGTCGCTAAGTCAACATCCTCCTGATACATATCTCCTGTTGTAATAGCATAATATGTTTCAGTACCTTGTGCAGAAGTGCTTGATGCTGAGTTGACATGGATACTAACAAAGATTTCACCGAAGTTGGCATCTGTAAAATCAACGCGATCTTGTAATGATGGATACGTATCACCTGTACGTGTCATCTTTACTTGTGCACCTGCCGCTTCTAGCTTTTGTTTTACAAGTGTAGTGACTTTTAATGTGATGGACTTTTCTGAAGTTGAACCTACAACAGCACCTGGATCCTTGCCACCATGTCCAGGGTCAAGAATGATAATACGGTTTTTCAACGGATTACCTTGATTTAATAGCTTTAAGTAAGATTTGTGCACATAACCTGTTTGGCCTTCAAAAGTAATTTGTGCCCAGTAGCCATTGATACTGTTGACATGCACGTAATCGCCCTTATTTAATTTGCCTGATACCGTAGAAGTAGAGTTTGCTTCTTTACGTACGTTTAAACTACCAACAGTTGCACGCCCTAGTAAGTCACCTGCTACAGGTGGAGTTGGTGGATCTGGATTTGGATTTGGATTTGGATCTGGCTTAGGTTGTTCCACTTCAACGTCCTCTGTACTGTTTGCTACAATATATCCTGGCAGACCATTTACTACAGTTAAATAGTAGCCATTCACCGTCTTATAGACAGGCAATTTCACTTTACTAGTAACGGTTGAAATAATTTTTGATGAAGATGTCGCTTTCACATACACATTCATACCTTGTGTCGTTGTCACTTGTTTTTGGATATTACCTAATGCATTACCATCCGCATCTAAGAACTGTGCGTACGTTTTATAAATATAAGCGTAAGCACCTTTATACGTTACTTTTAACCAGTCTCCTTCAACAGCATAGACTGATAGTTTACCGCCTTTATTGACAGTGCCTACCACATTGGTACTAGAAGTAGAATCTTTTGATTTACGAATATTTAAACCATCTGTCGTTACTTGAACTAAGCCAATAACCTGTTTTGTATCTGGAACAGAATCACCCTTTACAGGTAGCTCTAAACGATATTTTTCACTTTTGGCACGTGCTACAAATAATGCAAATTGCGCACGTGTTACTTGACTATTTGGATTATAATTCTGACCGCTACCTTTTGTAATACCATTATAGTAAATCGTATTAATATATTGAACGTAAGGATGCGTGATACCAACGTCCACAAATGGAGAATCTATATTTTCATAAGCACTAGCATCGAGCTTAAATGCCTTTGTTAGTACATAACTCATTTCATCACGGGTTAAAGGCTTGTTCGGTAAAAATTGCCCTTTTGTGTTTGTTGCAAAGAGACCTAACTGAACGGCACGTTCTACGTAGCCTGAGAGCTCAGTACCAACTGCTACATCTGAAAAGTTTGACTTGCTAACCACTAATGGTTTGTTCCCGGAGGCAACTACCACCATTTTTGCTACTTGTCCACGTGTCACATTATTATTTGGTTTATAGTACGTTTTCCCGTTTTCCGTATAACCTTTAATAACACCTAAACTAACTAAATAATTGATCTCTTCATAAGCTTCATGCTTTGGGGAAATATCATCAAAACCGCCACTTGCATTTGCACTATGTATAGTAAACATAGAAGCTGAAATGAATAAGACGCATAAAATAAGACTGATTTTTTTGAGGTACAATGTCTTATTTCCTCCCTTCCTGTTCTTGGGTTTCATTTTAACAAAAATACACAGCCAAAACTATCATACGAATGTAACTTTTCTACTGTTTTTTACTTATCTCCTCCCTTTTCTATAAAGTGGAATCAATCGTTGCAGTGACTTTCACCACTTACAAACGATGAAAAGTTGCCCCAATCAGATGGGACAACTATTTCATAAAAAGAAGAGAGCCTGCAAGTGCAAACTCTCATCCATTTATACATTATTTAAAAGAACTTCCTTGCAATACTTCAAATTAAACGTAGCCCTTGTTTAAACTGAAGTGGAAATATATTATTTCTTTAATTGTTTTGCGCGTTCAATAAATGTTGCAAGCTGAGAAATTTTTAACATTTCATTATAACCGAAGTTACCGTTATCTTTACCAGCTGTGATTCCGTTTGTTGCAATAATTGAAATATACTCAGTTGCCCAGTAGTTTTCAGGCACATCAGCAAATGTCACAACATCACCTTGAGGTTCAAGACCAAAAGCAAGAACTAATACTTTTGCAATTTGTGCGCGTGTCATTGGTGAAGACGGATTAAACTTACCGTTGTCATCCCCTTCAAAAATACCTAACTTCGCTACAGCAGCAATTGCACCAGCATGTGCATATGTTGGTTTTACGTCTGTGAATTTTGTGTTCTTATCCGATGTATCTAGGTTTAGCGCTTGAGCAAGTTGCACAGCTACTTCAGCACGTGAAGCATACACTGTAAAATCAATTGCAGCTTCCTTTACTTCAGCTGTCGCTACTTTTGTTACTTCTGCTTGTTGCTCAGTATCAAATGTTGCAACGCGTTTTGCACCAATGTAACGAGAAGACCAATAATATGGATCGTCTACACTTGAATAACTAACACCTTTGCCTGTTTGAGAGTGAATCATTTTACCGTCACCTATGTATATAGCTACATGTGAGATACCACTACCACTCGTGTTAAAGAAAAGTAAATCTCCTACTTGAAGATCGCTTTTTGATACCGCAGTCCCTTGCTGATATTGTGAGCCTGACGTACGGTTAAGATTTATGCCTAAATCTGCAAAGACTTTAGAAGTAAAGCCTGAACAATCTAGTCCGCTTGTAGTTGTACCTCCATATGCATATGGAATACCTAAATATTTAGTCGCTGTATTCGTGACTTCTGATGCAGTCGCCGCTTCAGCGTTATCTATTGGAGTTGCTGAAAATAACATAAAAGATGCAAAAATCGGTAATAACCATTTCTTATTCATACTTTTGTTATACCCCTCTCGAAGAACTTTTTTGCCTATACATAGACTATCACAAATTTTAGTATTTTAATTTTTCAATTGTGTAACGGTTTTAGAAACAGAAAAAAATGCTGATATACCAACGTTTCGAGGTTTATCAGCAGTAAATAATGGGTATTAAATTATGGGTATTACGGTCTTTTGTAACATTCCTGTAATATTAGAGATAGTTTGTTACAGAAAATAATGCTTCTATGCCATTCGATGCAGATAGCATATTGACTAACAGCATCAAGTTATAAACTTATTGACTAGAAAACAATTGCACCCAATAGTAACTTCCTTTGCTATCTTCTGCAATGGCTACGCCCGTGTTTGTGTAATGTTCGCGTAATATATTTTCACGATGTGTTGGAGAAGCCATCCATGCTTTTACGGCCGCTTGCGGTGTCGGAATATTTCTGCCGAGATTTTCTCCTAAACTTGTATATGGATAATCGAATAATGTCGCTAAATCCCATGGTGCACCATAGTAAGGAGATTCATGCTCGAAATAATGACGATTCACCATATCCTGTGCCTTGATAACAGCGACTTGCGTTAAAGCTGCATCATAACTAAGTGATTGTAGTTTTAGCTTCTGTCTTTCTATGTTAATTAAACGAATAACTTCATTAGACATTGTCGATGAAAAATTAACAGTCGGGATATACGTCTTTGATAAATAATCATAGGCAACTTCAAAATTTTCCACCTTATTTGTAAAAGTAAGGCTACGCTCAATCAAAGTAGCAAATTGCGCTCGTGTAATCATGAGGTTTGGTGCAAAATGCTGTGCGTTTACCCCTTGAATAACGCCAACATCAGCTAATGATTCAATATAGTCCTTGGCCCAATGTGCTTCGTTAACATCACTAAATTTGCTTTTGTTGGTTGAATCAACCTCGATATTATAGGCAAGTGTTAACATTTTAGCAACATGCATGCGCTTTAAGGGAGATTCAGGATTGAAGCAATCGCCATTTTGTAAAATACCCAATTCAACTAATGCACAAATCTCCTTGTAATACTGGTGATTGGCAGGTAAATCTTCAAAATTAGGTGAAAAAGAACTATCCAATTTTAGCTGCATAGACCGCGCAATCGTAGCTGCAGCCTCCGCCCTTGTAATCGCCTGATCTGGCTTAAAAGATCCATCCTGATAGGTTGTCATATATTGCTTACCTAACACATGTTGAATCGAGTTACTTGCCCAATGTGTTGCTGGGACATCCTTAGCGGCCTCCGCCGCCAACGCTACCTCTGTTGTACTCATCAGTGATTCTGCGTATGGTGTAGCCAGCAAAATAAGTGAACATACGACAATACTAGATACTTTTTTTAACATTGCTACCCCCCCTTATGTAATGAAATGTTTTTACTGTTTATTTGAAAGATGAATAGAGATTCATAGCTTGACCGAAAGTCTATTCATATGCTCAAAACATCAAATATCCCAAATATTAGTGATGGTACATACCCTTCAAGAACATATACAAACATACCATTATTGTCGTTTTTTTCCTATAACGATTTTAAAAAACACTCTAAAGGTAAGTTTTTACCAAAGAGTGTTTTTTATCTTACTATTCTACACTAATAATATATAGATCATTGTCGTTTTTTTGTAAGGTGCGATAAAGGAATAAAGCCATTTGTCCCCGTCGAATATCCATGTATGGTGAAAACGTTGTCGAACTGGTTCCTTCTGTAATACCATAATTTAATAACGTTTGCATGTATCGATTGGTTTCAACATCTTCTGTAAAATCTGTAAATGGTGCCGATAAAGTTGTTGCCTGCTGTAAATTAAAACCCAGTGTTAAAATCTTCGCCATTTGGCTGCGCTTCATAGAATGATTCGGACTATAATTAGTACCTTTTTGGATAATGCCATTTGCCGCAAGTGCTGCGATATGTCCATAATACTTATGAGAAGTTGGTACATCATTAAATCCAGGATTTTCTACATTCGTCGTATCAAATTTTAGCGCTTCTGCTAAGAAGTAAGCTGCTTCTCCACGTGTTAAATTTTCATAAGGGCTAAACGTAGTAGAAGTCGTACCAAATACAATTCCCTCGCTATACAATTCACGAACTGCCTTGTAAAGTTCGCCTTCGCTACCGCTGTTTTTAATGTCTGTAAATGGCATTGTAGCTGCTTCTGTAGGTATCACTGCAACACAAGGTGCCACTATTGCGGTAGCTGAGAGTGTCCAAGCTAGACGTGAGCGCTTTTTGTTCATTGTCCTTGCCCCTTTCCTGTTTACTTTGTCAACGGCATACTAAACTCCGTCGAAAACTCTGCAGATTGCTAGACAAAATGAAAAGAGGGACTTCCCCCCTCTTCACAAATTAGTTTAATCCCAATGCATTTATGTGATCTTGCAAAATACGGTAATTATATACTAAATCCTGTTGTTCAAGCGTAAGTGCGCTATACAGTTTCTGTGCAGCAATTACTTTCTTTTCAAATGTTTTTGTGTCCGGGTCTAATTCAGCAATGGCATTGACAACTTTTAAAACAGCGGCGATATCTTTTTCTGCTTTCTTCAAGGCGTCATAGTTTAGAACTTGTCCCCTGACTTTCGAATCCAATGCCTTATACGCAGCAACCGCATTGGCTACATCTTGTATATATGTGCTTGATGTTGGAGATAGGCCCGCTATTAACTCCACAACTTTTTTTACTTCACTCATGCTTTGCTCTGCCTCTAGCAAGATAGAATAATTAGACACCCTCTGCTTATCTGTTGTACTTAAGCTATCGTAGTCTCTACGCACTGACTCAACCATTCCAAAATACATTTTGTCACTTGGCTTTAGTGCAGCAATGCTCTTATAAACCTTAATGACATTATCTAATGATAGGAGTAGTTGCTCATTATAGACATATCTACGTTGAGTTGCAGAAAGCTTATCATAAGCATTTAAAATCTTCTGATATTGACTGTCCATATTTTTAGATGTCATAAGCTTGTCAATCTCTTGCACAACGCTAATAACAGGCTTAATAATTTTTTCTTGCTCTTGTAACGTTTTATAATTTTCGACAGCCGATTGCTGGTCTTTTGGTAGTGCATTATAGGCCGCACGAATTTCTTCAATACGTTTAACATATTGATGCGCTTCAATTGAAGGTAGTTCATCAATCATTTGTTGCACATTGCCTGCACCTAAAATACTTGTTTCAGCAGCCTGTAATAAATGATAGTTCGAGACATACTGTTGCATGTCCTTGCTTAATGCATCATAGAGTGCGCGGGCTTGTGTTGTATCTGTATGGAAGGTTTTGCTAGACGATTTTAACTTACCAATCAACTCAATGACCTTGGCAGTTGGTTCATAGCTTTGTAACGTAGCGATATTATGAACGTAACTCTTCTGGTCCTTTGTTAACTTATCGTACGCTTTGCGTGCAGTATTTACCTTACTGACGAAATTACTTAAACCTGGTTCTAAACCATCAATTTGCACCATGACAGTTAAAATTGGCTTCACTTGTTTTTCTCGGTCCGTCAATGTCTTTATATTCGTTACAAGCTTCTTTTGCCCCGATGTTAGTTTATCGTAAGCAACTCGGGCGTTCATCAGCTTTGTTAAATAACCCTCATCCTCAGGCAATGCCGCATCGATCAATGTGATAACCGTATGGGCAGATACGAGTTCAGTTTCAGCTGTAACAAGCTTTTCATAATTAATGACAGCATTCTGCTTCTCTGGTGGCAACGCATCATAATTTGTGCGCGCTGATTTTAAATCATTTAAGAATGTCTTACTTGTAGGTTTCAATGTTTCAATTAAACCAATTAAAGTGGCAACATCTTCGACTGTTGTTAACTGTGCATAATTGGTCACTCGTTTTTGAGATTCTACATCTAATGCGTTGTAAGCTTTACGTGCTGCTAAAACCTTTTTTGTATAGTCTTTATTCGTTGGATTCAATGCTGCAATTAAATTAATCACTTTCACAACATTGGCATTGTTTTTCTCGTATGTCGATAATGTTTTGTATTGCGTCACTAACTTTTTCGGATTTTTGTCCATCGTTTTATATTCAGCAGTGAGTGCCGCTACCTTCGCTACAAATGTAGTGTCTGGCTCATTTGTTAATGCAAGTACACGATCATCAAACCCTTTTGCTATGGCAATATAGCCTTTTGCTGTTTCAAGATCCTGATAATTCGTTACAAGTTTTTTTGCTTCATCAGATAACTTATCAAAACTCAGTATCAAGGTTGCGACTGTTTCATTATACGTTTTTTGTGAAGTGTTTAAGGCCATAATTTGTGAAACGACATTCATCGCATCCACTTGGTCTTTCAAGCTTTTATAGTTTTTCACATATGCCTGCTTTGTCACATCGAGCTTTAAGTAAGCTGTGTTAGCAGCCTTTGCTTTTTTGGTATAATCCTTAGCTGCTGGATCTAGCTTCTCGACAAGGGTAATTACGTTTAATACTGCTTTATGTGCTTTTTCTAAGTCCGTCAGTATTTTAATGTTTGTAACACGTTTCTTAGCTGTTGCTGTAAGGCCATCATATAACTTGCGTACTTCTTGCATATCTTGAACTTGATTTTGTGAATTGCTTAATGCACCAATTTTACTAATCACATCTGCTAACGCTGTTTCTTCGTTCGCTAGTGTGGCTAATTTCTCAATTAACTTATCCTTTATAGCATTAAGTGCAGCTTCATCCGCATTTCCAGTTGCATCTAATGCCGTTACCGCTGTTTGTAATGTTAAGACTTGGGTGCTATAGTCTGGCATTGTTGTCTTTAATGCATTTACTTTATTCAATAAATTTGCATATTTAAAATACAGGGTCAGTTTGTCCTTATCCTGTACAAGCCCCTTTTCTGTATCAGCTAGTTTATCAAATGCTGCCTGTGCCGTTAGTGTTTTACTCTCAAACGTAGTGGCCTTAGGATCAATCGCCGCTATTAGTTTATCGACATCGATAGAGACGCTATATTTTTTCTCCCAATCAGTTAGCGTCGATAAATTATTAACGATTTTTTTGACATTCGTCATGTTCACAGTAGTGGACGGATTATTGTACGCTGCACGCGCAGCAGTAATTTTTGCAAATTGCTCTGCTTGTGTTGCATTAGCGATTTCCTTAATAAGCGTTTCAATCGCTTGTGCCGCTTGAATCTCCTCTTGAGCAGCAATTAAATCAGCTGCATTTTTCACGAATAGTTTCTTATCCAAAGTATCGTAGTTCGTCATGAGATTCGCTACTGTTGTACGATAGGCTTCGCTACTTGAGATGCTAAGTGCAGTAATCTGTTTTGAAAAATCAGCAGCAGCTTGATAAGATGCAAAATCAGGATAATTCGTTACAAAATTTTTAGCATCTGCACTTAATTTGCTATGAGCAGTTTCAATAGCCGTTACCGCACTAATATATGTTGAGGCTTTATCAAAGCTAGCTGGAGTCTTTGCCTGTAGTTGCGAAATACTATCCTCAACTTTTTTAGCAGCATTTATATTAGCTAATGTTTCTGTATAAATTTTATATGGTGCAACCGTTTTGCCCTCAGGGATATAAGCGATGGCAATCTTTTTATTATCTGCTGACAGAGCGTTATAAGCGGTTGTCACATCAGCCGCATTCCCTTTAATGGCTGTATAGTTTGGCGTATTTTCTGCTAATTTAATCATCAAGTCATCTAATTGTTTAATAGTATTTTCTACAGCCTCTACAGCAGTCGACATCGTCGCAAGCTTATCAAGGTCTGCACCATTTGTTTTGAAATAAGCCTTTCTTGCTGCTTCGTCATGGCCATATTGAACGGCTAGTCCCAACATAGACGCAACTGCCGTTGGAGGTGCAGCTTCCACAGCTCCTTTAAATGTCTGTTGAACCTTTGCATATGATTTTTCTATCGTAACGTCCATAAAATCTTCGTATTCTTTATTTGCTGTTTCCACATCTTGTATAAGGGAACTACTTGTATACGTTAACTTAGTTATTTTACTACCTAGTTGGTTGATTTCAGTTAGCAATGTTTTTTGTGCTCGTACATAGGCTACCTTTGCTTTAATGAAAGTTATCTCATTGGCATCAAAACCAGCAGCTCCCAATCCCGTAAAACGACTCTCTGCGATTGTGATATCATCCAATGAAGATTTATCTGTTAAGTTTTTATACATCGTTTGTAGCTGTTCTTTCGTTTCGACTGCCGCTACAGCATTGCTATAGGCAACTTGCGCCGCTTGTGTTGCATGGGATTGCGTAGCAACTTCTTGAGCGTTGGCAAGCGCTGCCGGTGCTAGTAATAGACTTGTTAAAACGCCCACTTTTAATGGTTTTTTCAATATGTCCACCCTTTCTTATTTTCGTTATATATAGGAATATAAATATGTATCATTTATTTGAATGTACTTACTTTAGTATCGGTGCTATTTACTTGATTTCAAGCTATTCTCTTAAACTTACTTACAACCTTTACTAACTTACAGATAATTGCTATTTTTAGATGGAATAGGCTTTTTATAGGAAGTTATCGTTCGGATACTATATAATTGTTTTATGTGCATGTATCCCGATCTTTTGATGTTGAAAACACTCAAGAAAGCAGAATGTGCAAGTAGAGGTAGGAACCTCTTAAGCGCCTCATTAAAGATGCACTTTATCGAGGGATTTACTTTAAAAAGTCAGCAATTATACTATATTATTTTCCAGTAACTAGGTGTATACTACATCTTTAATATGCAATTTACTAGAAAGGGAGCTATATATGTTTTATCACTATAAGTTTTGGCATAGCTTAACGCATCCCGTTAACTTTACACAAGCAGTCGAGGGAGGCGAAATACGAGGATATAAAAAACGATCATTAACCGTTTTTATGCTCTTTATCCTTCTATTTGCCGTAAGAGAATTTTGGGGCATGGGTACAGAAAGCTTAACCACTTTATTTGCCATGAATAATCAGGATGAATATTACACAGCTCGACTTCTATCAATGGTAGGTGCTGTTGCCTGGGGAATCCTGTATTATTGCTTCCAATATTACGGCGTTACATACATGTTATATCTATTAACGGATATCCCTTACAAATGGATTCAAAAAGTACAACTTTATGTAATGGTATTTTTACTTATTGAAAAGGCCATTTTATTTGCTGTGTTCTACGGAGTTGGATACTCTACAACATTCTCCTTCTTTTCACTAGCACCAATTGCACAACAATTCATGGATACAGATGTTGTATTATTTGCCATCAATCAGTTGACAGTCGTAACTGTTCTAACGATTATTGTACAATTCACATTTCTTTCTAAATGGGAAGAAACTTCAGACCGTAAAGCTTTAATAGCGAAAATTATCGTAATACAAGTGTTAATGGCCGTATTCGTCGGAATGATTAGCGTTTTACCACTACAGGAATGGTTTACAAGGGGGTTAGGATGATGCGTTTTATTAAATCCAGACCTTGGACAAGCTTGAGTATCATTGTCATTGCGCTATTAATTGGCGTAAATGCGTATTTTGTTTTCAAGGCTGATAGCAAAGTGGCACGTTCGTACTTTATCGATGAATTTCAAAGAGCCACTACAGGCGACCGTGTAGAAACTGTCAAAAAGGATGCTATAGTAGCGCCAGCAGAAACCTACACAATTGCTGCAGAAGCGAAGAGCCTATCAGCCGTAAACGTAAAACGTGGACAAGAAATACACGCAACAGATGTACTGGCTACCTATAAGACCGAGGAAATCGATGATGAATTGACGAAGCTCGAGGCTGAGCGCTCTGCTTATGAGGCGGAACTAAGCGATTTAGAATCCGCATTAGCTCAAATAGAATCCGAATTCGGTAGAGCTTCTGATCCAAAAAGCTCTATCAATACCGATCAGATTAGTGATAAATTGAATGTCAATGTCAAATTAGAATTGGCCCAGCAAAATTCTCCATCAACAGCTGTCGCAATTTTAAATCGTCATATTGCTGAGGCGACTCGTCAAGTAGCGCTAATGGATGCTCAAATTACCCAAATTCAGGCACGACAAGGTGTGATTAGCCCAGTGGACGGTGTTATCTCCAAAATAACAGAAGAAGCTGGCTCAGTGACTTTTGAAATTTATTCTTCAGAAAAAGCCATGTTAGCCTATTTATCAGAGGACGAATGGCAACAGGTCATGGCTGGACAAACCGTTAAATTTGACTTACAGCATTTTGAAGCCAAACTATCGGGTATCGTACTTGAAAAACAAATGATTGCAACAAACAATGAATCTACATGGGCAAATGAGTTAGCTAAAACAGTTAAGCTACCAAAGCCCTCAAACTATCAAGTCACACTACAGCAGGATGATTTCCTAGAAGACATTCCCTTCTCAACCATCGGCAAAGCTTCCATTGTCGTCAATGAAGCATTCGATGCATATAAGGTGAAATCCACTTGGGTAAAAACTGCAAAAAAAGATGTACACAGTGTTTATATTATCGGGGAAGACGGCAAAATTCGTCTTGAGAACATTGATGTTGCATTCAAGACAGCAAACGCCACTATCTTTACTGGCTACATGGATGAAGGGACACCCATCATAACAAATGAACAACGCAATATATTAGCGCGCTCGTTCCGTTCCATGCCCCTTAAAAAAATTGAATGGCAACATTTCAAAGAAATTGACTGGAAAGACTATGTAAAATATATCGTCTTTTAAAACATGAAAACCTCCCCGCGCTTGGGGAGGTTTTCGATTATTCTAATTATCTCGGATTTTTAGTTGCGATATTTAAGTATGCTATCAGCGATTTTCCACGGTTTACCGGCGATACTCGGTAGTCTATCAGCGATTTTCCACGGTTTACCGGCGATACTCGGTAGTCTATCAGCGATTTTCCACGGTTTACCGGCGATTTTCTCTATTAATTATCTGAATGACCCATTCATTTCCTTCTCTGTAGACAGCTCATAGTACATCGACGTTACGCCACTTAACTCGTAGATCATGCCGTGCATGTATAGCTTTTCCCCTTTTGCTCCAATTAGACGAATAGCAAAAATTGCATCTCCTTTTCCTGCTCTGCTTACGGTTACACCCTCTGGTGACAATGTAACATCAATGATTTTATGATCATGAACCGCACCCGTGTATTGCTCAATTTTAAAATCAGTGACAGCAAAGCCCACTTCACTCGTCGGAATGAATACACTACTTTTCTCTACTGCATGTGATGTATATAAATCATAGCCGTCTGTTTCGGCATGAATGCCTACGCGTACAGATTTGCCAGCATCATCAGAGAATGTAGCAATGTAATCACCAGCCTGCATTAACTTCAGTGCGTAGCTTGCCCCTTTTGGAATACTTTCTTCATCCCAACCATCAAAATTAAATGGCTGATAAGCATAAACTTTTTCACTCACTGCGTGACCGGCTGCAGTTGTTAACTTGATATGCTTTGGATTAAAACCTAAATCTTCTTCAAAAAACAGCGATGTGCTCGGTGCTATCTCATCGGTTTGCTGGCAAGTCATTTGTAACTTCCCATCTACTTCTGTAATCACAATCTTATACTTTTGAGATTCGACTACTTCATAGTTTCCTTCGTCATCGATTGTATAGCCTGTCAGTACAAAGTAACCAGAACCCTCACTTAACGCCTCAAATTTCACACCATCATTCATAGAATAAATACGGAAAAATTCCTGCTCTTCATCTTCCGTCCAATTATTGTAAGAGAACGCTTCGAGATAATCGGCTCCAAAGTCTTGTGTTTTAAATTCTTGGAAGACACGATTAGCTTGCATTGCCTCAATACGCTTTATAAATAAGGCCAGCTGAGAACGTTTCACCGTTTCTTTTAAACCAAATGTCGTATCTGTGACACCATTCGTAATATTATGCTCATATAAAGGACCCACTGCATAGTAAGCCTCTGAAAATTTAACCACATCGGTGAACGGTAATGTCTGTTCGTATCCGTAATTATCTAATTGATAAGCTTTCGTGAGCATGCTTGCCATCTGTTCACGTGTGATAGGACGATTGACACCAAAGCTGCCATCCGCAAAGCCTGACGTTATTCCTTCATTATAAAGGGCTGCAATCGCTCCGTAATATTCATCATTCGGCTTCAAATCGGTGAATTTAGGATCTTCCACTTTTGTTGTATCTAAGTTCAATAAACCTACCAAGATTTTTGCTGCTTGTCCTCGTGTAACATCAGCGAATGGCTTAAATGTGCCATCTGCATAGCCATTGATAATACCACGTTCAGCTAAATCCTTCACTGCAGTACCATATTCCTTTGAAAAATCAACATCACTAAAACCTTCTGCAGCCTGTGCAGTCGGCACTACTACAATGGCACTCGTCGCTAGCGCGGCAATTAATGCACCTTGAAACAGTGTATGTTTCTTCACTTTCTCAACCCCTCAACCCTTTTTATCCATCATACTATAATAATACGCAAACAGTACCAAAAGATTCAGGATTTTCCAGAGAAAACATATTTTTTTGCACTCATACTTGCACAACAAAAAACAGTGGAGAGTTCGATTACATCGAACTTTCCACTGTCTAAATAACTTATAAAATCATGTTTAAATCAGAGATTAAAAGTCAACTTTTGCTGTAACTTTTACAGGTGTTGCACTTTGACCACCGATGTTTACACGAGCATTAAATACATCGTTTGCTTTACCTGTTGCAGTTGTAGCAGTTGTACCATTTGCGCTGAATACAACATCACCAGAAAGTTTAGATAATGTTAATGTTGTAGTAGCTGTTGCAACTCCGTTAAATTTCGCTTGACCTTTAACTTCGCTATTTCCAGCATCATCAGCTTCAGCAACTGTTGCCATTACACCGTATTGGTCAGTAACAACTACATCAGCTAATTGGAAGAATGCATCTAGGTTGTAGTTAGAAGCAACATTGTATGAGCTTGTCGTTACAAAGTTAACTGTTTCGCCTGCAATGTATGCAGCAGCTTTATTGTTTTCAACAACAGCTACTTTTTCTACTGTTGGAGCAACGTTAGAGAATGTTACATCTTTAACGATTTCTTCACCAGTAGCATTGATTGTAATCGTTACTTTTGCAGTTGCAGTTTTTGCATCTTTATCAAAATCAACATTTGCTGCATCAGTTGTAGTAATATCACCATCTGCAACGTTTGAAAGAACTGTAGATTTAACAGTGTAATCAGTACCTGCTGCAAGAGTAACTTCTCCGCCGTTACCTGTTACTGCTTTCACAACGATGTCTTTGCCATAACCAGCAGGGATTGCATAACCAGCTGTATTATCACCAGTTACATAGATAGGTTTGATATCTTCTACTTTATAAGAAGCAAAAGAGCTATCTTTCACAACTGAGAATTGTTTAGAATAAGAGCTTGCTTCTACAGCCGTGCTGTCAGAGATTTTTACAAGTTTGAACGTAACATTAGCAGCTGTTTTTGTTGCTCCAGCTTTGTAAGTTACTGTGATTTTGTTCGTAGCAGCATCTTTGATTTCACCAGTTACAGTAAATGGTGCATCAGCATCTGTGAATGGTTGGATTGTGTAATCAGCAGTTGCAAGTTTCGCAAGAAGTTCATCAGTAGAGATTACTTGACCGAATTGGTCTTCAACTACGATGTCTTTTGCTGTAATGTCAACTTTAGCGCCAGTTAATTCACGGATAGAAGTGCTTACTTTGCTATCTAAGCCAGTGATTACTTTTGGTGCAGTTGCTGCTTTAGGGATAACTGTTTGAGTAGCAACTTTACCAGTTGAAGAAGTAACAACCACTGTTACTGGTGTGTTTTCTACTACGCTACCAGCAGCTACTTTAGCAAAAAGTTCGCCGTCTTTTTCGAATAATGTACCACCTGTAATAGTGATACCTTTAGAACCGTTTAAAGCAACCGTTTCTTTAATCGCATTACCTTGTTTATCTAATACAGATAATGGGAATAAGATATCCGCTCCAGCAGTAACAACTTTTGTTGGTGCTCCTAATGTAACTGAATCAGCGCGTACACCTTCAGCAACTTTTACTGCTGCTTGTGCATTTTTACCTGTAGCTTTAGCGATTACAATTACGTTTGTGTCACCTGCAGCTACAATGCTAGCAACAGGAAGAACGATTACATCTTTACCGTCGATTGTTTGTTTTTCAAACGCACCAAATGTTGTAACAGCTTGGTTTGTGTTTGTCACAAGAACCTCAGCGTTGGCACCATTTAAACGGTTTAAATCAGTAATTTCTTTACCGTATTGGTCTTTCACAGTAACAGGAAGATAGAATTTGTCTTTTGCTAAATCAGCATCTTCAGTTAAAGTTTTGCCATCTTTGTTGTAAAGCGTACCAATAGTTGCTTCAGAAACAACAGTTTTAGCTGAAACAGTTACTGTTTTTGTAGTTGTTGTTGCAGTTGAACCATGGATCACTGTAAGTACAACTTTGTCGTCTTCTTTAAGACCAGCAGCTTTAGTGATTGTGATTGAACCGTCTGCGTTTGCTACTGCTGAATCAGCACCTGCTGCAGAAAGAGTTAACGATGAAGAATTTAATTTCGTGATATCTTCACCGTATTGGTTTGTAACGTGGTAACCAATTGTTGCAGTTGTCGCACCAGTTGAAGGAGCTACTTCCCCAAGAATTTCAATACCAGCTACTTTTTCGTCTTCTGTTTTCACAGAACCAGTTACTGCTTCATCTGAAAGACCAGTAACACTCACTGTAAATTCACCTTTAGTGATTTTGCTTGTTAATTCGATTGTTGCAACTGTTTTATCTTCGTTCCAAGTAACTGAAGAGAAGTTTGATTTAAAGCCATCTTTTTTAAGTTCAAATTTAGCTTTTTCAGTGTCAACAGCTTTATTGAATGTTACGGCTAAAGTTTTTGCATTAACTGCATCAACAGATTTTACTTTTAACTCAGCTACCTCATATGTAACCACAGCTGAATAAGGATTACCATCGATAACGAAGTCTACTTTAGTTTCTTTGTTTTCTGGAAGAGCAGTTTCTAATGTTACCGTATGTTTTGTATCATCAGATAAAGTTACTTCTAATGTTGTTGCATCTACAACTGTTACTGCTTTCACAGATAAAGTTTCTTCAGCAAGGTTTGTAATTGTACGGTGTAAGAATGATGCGAATTGACCACGTGTTAAAGAATTTTTAGGATTGAACTCTTTTACGTTTGTAAGTCCTGCATACTCTAACGCGATGATTGCTTCACGGTTTTCTTCAGCTGTAGCATTCCCTAAATCAGTGATTGTAGATTTGAAATCTGATTCTTTGTAATCTGCTACTAAATCTACGTTGTAAACAGTTTTAATGGCACGTACTAAAACAACTGCCATTTGTTCACGAGACATGTTATTTGTATGCATTAATTTGTTGTTAGAGCCTTTGAAAACGCCTGCATCTTTCACAAGTGCTGCATATTGTAATAACTCTTTGTCTGGTGCTGTTGTTGGTAAGTCAGTGAAACGAGCTTCTGTTGCATAGTCTGCAGGAATTTCGTAGTCTTCAGATACTAACCATTTTCCTAAGAATTTCGTTACATTGCCGCGAGTAACAACTGCGTTAGGTTTGAACGTACCGTCTGGGTATCCACCTACGATTCCAGCTTCTGCTAATGCTAAAATTGCATCCTTATGGTCATTGTTTTCAATATCAGAAAAGCTTGCTGCGCTTGCTACTGGTACGATTGCTGATGCTACTAGGGCCGCTGATGCTGCGCCGACAACCCATTTACTATATTTTTGTTTCATGTGCAAATACCTCCTAGATAAATTAGCCACTTCTGTGACTACGACTCTATTATAAGAGTAGAAGAACGCACATTTCAAAGTGCAATATATGGAATGAAAGATGTGGTAAATATAGATTTTTAAAGGGTTTGTACCCTCATTTTGGATTTATAATATGTGCATATGCACAATGCATTCTTGTTATTTTTCCAACAAACAATACATATTTCACATATATTACAATGAAATATCCTCCTATATGACCAATAAAGTTTTTTTAGTCTCTTCGAAAAAAAATTCACTGGACAATCAATTAGTGAACAAATAGTGAATTTACGTTACAATAAGATAGGTAATTTATTCATGAATTACCTTTAGATATTAGCTTAGTATTCCGGAAATTGGCAATCTAGCTAGTAGAAATCATGTGCTATTAACAATTTTCAGGGTTCAATCAGCGATTATCGGGATTCTACCGGCGATTATCCGGAGTCTACTGGCGATTTTGTTGATGTTATCGGCGATTATCAGGGTTCTACCGGCGATTTTGTTGATGTTATCGGCGATTATCGGGGTTCTACCGGCGATTATCCGGAGTCTATCAGCTATATTGGGAATTCTATCAGCGATTGTCGTGGTTTTATCGGCGATTTTCATAATCCTACCAGCGATTACAACGGTTCTAAGCATACTTACTATCAGCAATAACAACAATTTGTTTTTTAATTTAATAGGGATGGGGATTTGAAGGAATGGTTTTTAGTAGCCTTATTTTTTTATATGTCTTTTTGCCATTAGTGCTCATTGTGTACTTCATCTCTCCAAAGATGCTACGTAACACGATTTTATTGTTAGCCAGCTTGTTCTTTTATGCATGGGGCGAACCAAAATATGTACTGTTAATGATGCTTTCAATTTTGCTCAACTATGTACTCGGGATTGTCATAGAAAATACAGTCTCTCAATCCAAACGAAAAACGTTACTTTGGTTAGTCATTGTTAGTAATTTAGCAATCTTAGGCTATTACAAATATGCTGGCTTTTTTATCGACATCCTCAATAATTACTTGGAGCAGCCAATTGAATGGCAAGCCGTACCGCTACCAATCGGTATTTCATTTTACACATTCCAGGCACTGAGCTATGTTATCGATGTCTATCGTAAGGATGTAAAAGCACAACGCAATTTTTTAGACTTATCACTTTTTATTACACTATTTCCACAGCTTGTGGCTGGGCCCATCGTTCGTTATCAAACGGTAGCCGAACAGATTAAAAAGCGTCTTTCCACAGCAGAGGATTGGATGATTGGTGCACGCCGTTTCGTGCAAGGTTTAGCGAAAAAAGTGCTGATCGCCAATCCAATGGGCGAAGTAGCCGACCATGTCTTTAGCATATCGGGCGGTGACTTAACAACAGGAACTGCTTGGATAGGGATTTTAGCGTACTCCCTGCAAATTTATTTTGACTTCTCAGGCTATAGTGATATGGCCATTGGTTTAGCACGTATTTTTGGCTTTAAGTTTGAAGAAAACTTCAACTATCCATACATTGCGCAATCTGTAACAGACTTTTGGCGTCGCTGGCATATTTCACTCAGCAGCTGGTTTAGAGATTACGTCTACTTCCCACTCGGTGGCAGTCGCGTTAGTCATGAATGGAAGCTCTATCGAAACTTGCTTATCGTCTGGACGTTAACAGGCTTTTGGCACGGAGCAAGCTGGACCTTTATGGCATGGGGCTTTTATTACGGCATATTAATCTGCCTTGAAAAATGGGTGCTGTTAAAATGGTTGGAACGAATTCCACGCTTATTGCGACATCTATACATACTCATTATCGTTATGATTGGTTGGGTATTCTTTAGAGCGAATGACTTTACATATGCTTTCACATTTATCAAAACGATGTTTGGGCTATCGGATGTACCGCTTTATAATTATGAAACCATTTTACTGGCAAAAGATTATGCTATTTACTTTATTGTGGCCATTATTTTTGCGATGCCAATTTACCGACTTTATCAACATTGGAGTGAACAAAAGGCTGCCACTTCCCTTTCTTTCGACTGGGGATTACGCCTTACGCAAACGATTTACTATGGCGCGCTGTTACTATTTATCACAATGTTTTTAGTGAACGCAACCCATAATCCATTCATTTACTTTAGATTCTAGGTGGGACATCATGCGAAAAATTCAAACGTACCTTTTACCAATAACCTTTTTCTGCATCATTTTCGGTGGCTTTGTCGTGCATGTGTTAACGGTGGATCGCCCGCAATCAGAAATGGAGAACCGTCCGTTAGAATCAGCAAATATTTCTCCAAGCCCTCAGGAAATCTTTTCAGGGAAATGGTCAAAACAGGTAGAATCCTATATTTCCGATCAATTCCCTGCACGTGATACATGGATGCGCGACTACGTCTTCTTCCAACGTGCCATGGGCAAAACATATTTAAACGATAAGTATGCAGTTGATGATGAAAGTGGTTGGATTATTTCTAAGCCAGCCGCATTAAAACCTGAAGAGGAGCTTGCCTCCTTTGCGACAGATTTACAGAAATTAAGCGAAGGGTTAGCTGCAAAAAACATACCTTTCACGTTTTATTCACTACCTGCTAAGGCGACCTACTCACGCGAACCAAGTCCAAGCTATATGCCCGACGATGCAGGTATTGCCAACAATACAAAACTACATGAACTTGTTACAGCTGCCGGCGTAGACAATGTACGTCTCTATGATGAAATGAAGGAAGAATTTTCTGCAGCACGAAACTTCTTTAAAACGGATCATCACTGGACAATGCGCGGTGCCTACTCAGGTTATGAGGCACTGTTAAAAACAGTAAGCGAGCGACTTGGTGAAACAATCACGCCTATTCCATTCGATGAAGCCAATACATTTTGCTTACCAAATCAGTTCGCCGGCTCTTGGAATAAAATCCTGTATATGACTGTCGATAACAATGAACAGATTTGCTACAACGAGCCCGCATCGTTTGCGACACAGTTCACCATTTACGACGGGACAATGGCAGAAGGCATCACTGCTCCGTACGAGGCAGTGTACGGTCGTGCCAAGCAAATGAGCCCAGACGCGTTAGTGAATTATGCAGACGCCTATAGTCGGGACTTTGCCGAACTCACGATTGTAAACGAAAACTATGATAGTAACAAACATCTTGTAGTCATCAAGGATTCTTACTTTAACACCATTCAATTTCATGTAGCGAGTCACTTTAAAACAGTGACGATTTTAGACTTACGTTATCTAGAAAAAGATGTGATTTCTTATTTACAAAGCATGCAGTCAGACTATGTCGTGCTTGCCTACAATGATCGAAATCTAAAGTTGATGCCAGAGTGATTGTACTGTAAGTGGAAGTCGCACTTCTATTAACGATAGTAATGGTTTTATCCGCGATAACGCTCTTCTAGTGGCGATTCAGACTGTTTTACCGGCGTTAACTGCCCTTCTTGCGGCGATTCAGACTGTTTTACCGGCGTTAACTGCCCTTCTTGCGGCGATTCAGACTGTTTTACCGGCGTTAACTGCTCTTCTTGCGGCGATTCAGACTGTTTTACCGGCGTTAACTGCTCTTCTTGCGGCGATTCAGACTGTTTTACCGGCGTTAACTGCCCTTCTTGCGGCGATTTTCATCTACACACAAAAAAGCAGTGATTTCTATCAACTGAGAAATCACTGCTTTTTCATTTTATGAGACACGCTTCCTTATTTTCCCGACAATCCATTGACTGAATGGTAACAATGAAATCAACTTCGTCAACAAGATGCAAACGACTAACGTCCACAGCATTAACAATGGCACGCGGACAAGTGTACTATCAAAATGCGCTACAAACCATCCTGTCGATAGGCGCAGAACCTCCCAATGCATGAGATAAATCATAAATGCATATTGACTAATGATGCGAACGACTTTCGTATGCGGCAACGACTGCCCCCAAGCAATCACAAACAGCACAATACTCACTACTAATGGCACCAAATCGAGTCGTCTCGAATGCACCTCCGTGTATCCAAGTAGTAAACGCATGTACAAAAATGCAGCAGCTAACAGTAGCAACACGATCGTCGCACCACGATACTTCTTTGCCAACTCCGCAATTTGCGAATAATACATTCCTATTGCATAGGCCACTGCAAAATAACCAAGCCAACCTGTAAACAATAATCGAAGCACCATGGCATTGTCTTCAAAAATTGGGTATGGCAATAAAATAACCGTATGATGGATAAGCGTAATCAGTACACATAATGGTAAAAACCATGCTAACGACCACTTAAATCGCTTCATCAGCGCAAACACCACATACAGCTGCATAATCACAACCACAAACCAGCCAACAAACTCCCCATAAACCACATTGTTCACATACTTTTCCCACAACAAGCCCTTACGATAAATCGACTCCACAAGGGACGCATCTATAAACGCCCACACTAAAAAAGGCACAAAAATATACTGAATTCTACTCGACCAAAAGTTAGTCGGTATTTGCTCACGATAACGGTTCGCCAATATTAAAATCGACAACACAATAAACGTTGGCGTTGCATAGCACAGCGCAATGCGCAAAAACAAATAAAACGTCTGCTCCGGCTCTACACCAACTTCCATAATAACCCACGAAGACGTGTGCAATAGTAAAATGGATAAACACGCCACCACACGTAGGTAATCCCACTCTTTAATCACGACAACATTCTCCTAGTACTTTTTTCTCTCTAGTAAGCATGTCATATTTTGTCGATGAATGCAATGGCGATACTTGTAAGCTAGTTTTCTATGCTATAATGAAAGTGATTAAAATTTAAGAGAAATATTTTAATAATAGATACCCTAAGGAGAAGGGAGTATTGAAATTAATGGAGAAGGTTTTAAATGAACTTAAGCAAATTAATCAACGTCTTGATTCAATCGAAAATCGTCTTGAATCACTAGAAATAGAACAGCAACAAATCAAACAAGCTGTTTTAGAAACAAATGAAAAAGTAAATCGACTAGAAGCCATCCAAGAAAGCCAACATCGCATTATCGAATTACTATCAGCTCGCTCTATTCAACATGAAGCAGAATTAAAAAGAATACAATAAGAAAACGCCCTCTTCTATGAGGGCGTTTATTAATTTTGCAAAGTTTATATTAGTATATTAGTACTTACACAAAAACAGCTTGAAGACGCTTCAATTTCTCTCTTGCCTCTTCTTCTGTTTCCCCAACAACTCCAAAATAGAACTTGCATTTTGGCTCTGTACCTGATGGGCGAATAGCAACCCAAGATCCGTCATCTAGTACAAATTTCAATACGTTTTCCTTTGGTAATACAATAGGCTCAGTAGTTCCATCAGCTAAAGTTGAAAGACCTGTTAAATAATCCTCAAAACGTCTTAAAGCTACTCCACCTATCGTTTGAGGCACTTCTTGTCGAAGATTATTTAAAATCTTCTTCATTTCTTCTTGACCATTCTTCCCCTCAAACACTTGAGACACAAGTGCTTCTTTAAAAAAGCCATACTCACGATACAAATTATTCAGGCCATCTAATAAAGTCAGCTCTTTTTTCGCATAGAAAGCAGCCATCTCCGCTACCTTTAACGCAACTTGTACTGCATCTTTGTCACGCACAAATGTTTCGATTAAATAACCGTAGCTTTCTTCATAACCAAATAGATACGAATAAGCCCCTGTTTTTTCATACTCTGCAATTTTTTCTGCAATATATTTAAAGCCTGTTAACGTATTCACAGTTGCTACACCAAACTGTTTGGCAATCATTGCTCCTAATTCAGAGGTTACAATTGTTTTCAACACAACTCCATTATCAGGAAGCGTACCATTCAACTGTTTTGTTGACAATAAATAATGCAGCAATAATGCACCAAGCTGATTCCCTGTTAAGAGTTCATAATCTTCCCCGTTTTTCACTGCCACACCTAAACGGTCTGCATCTGGATCTGTTGCCAGCAAAAGGTCCGCTCCTACTTCCTTCCCCAACTCCATTGCTAACGCAAAGGCAGCGGGCTCCTCTGGGTTAGGGTAAGAAACAGTTGGAAAATCTCCATCCTGTATAGCTTGTTGCTCCACAATATGTACATGTTGAAAACCAAACGCCTGCAAGCCTTCAAGAACAGGCACTAAGCCAGCTCCATGCAATGGTGTATAAACAAGCTCCATACCTAACGCAATATCATCATTATCTTTTAATGTTAAGAGGTTCGTTAAATAAGCAGCATCCTTATCTCTAGTTAGCCATGTTAATATTTCTTGTTGCTCTAATTGTTCAAGCTCTGCCACTTTAATCGAGAAAATATCCACAATTTTCTCCATATGCTCCACGATGTCATTTGCAAATTGTGGTGTTAGTTGGGCACCGTCTTCTCCGTATACTTTAAAACCATTATATTGCTTCGGATTATGGCTAGCCGTAATGACAACACCTGCATAAGCGTTCAACTCACGTACGGTAAAAGATAATTGTGGTGTGGGGCGTGCTTCATTATAGACATATGAATAAATGCCATGTGCTCCCAACACACGAGCCGTCTCACAAGCGAATTCATAAGAAAAATGGCGTGTATCATAAGCAATGACAACACCTCGCTTTTTAGCGTCCTCGCCATTCGATTTTATATAACAAGCAAGGCCTTCTGCGACACGACGAATGGTATAAACGTTCATACGGTTTGTTCCAGCGCCTAAAACACCTCGCATTCCACCAGTGCCAAAGGATACATATTGATAAAAGTGATCTTCAATAGCTTTTGTATCATTCGCAATCATTTCTAATTCATTCGCTAGATGATCTGGTAATTCAACATCTAACCATTGATCATACAATTCTCTTATAACAACCATTATTTTGACACCTTCTCTTCTTTCAATAGCTCTAGCATTTTACGTTTATATGCCTCAACACCTGGCTGATCAAACGGATTGACCTCCAGCAAACACGCACTCATTGCACATGCCTTCATAAAGAAGTAAATTAAATACCCAAGATGATATGCATCAAGCTTTGGTAACTCTAATTGAATAACAGGTACTTTACCCTCTGCATGCGCAAGCGCAGTCCCTTGCTTGGAGATGGCGTTAATTTCATTAAATGTACGATTCGATAAATAATTTAGACCATCCTCATTACGATCATCAAATGGCACCGCTAAATCGCCTTCAACCTCATGAAAGTGTAGTAATGTCTCAAACATCACACGACTACCCTCTTGAATAAACTGTCCAATGGCATGTAAATCCGTTGAGAAATTGACCGTCGAAGGATACAACCCTTTATGTTCTTTTCCTTCACTCTCACCAAATAGTTGCTTCCACCACTCATGGAATTTATTCAAGCCGGGCTCAAAGGAAGCTAATAATTCAATCGTATAGCCCTTTTCGTACATTATATGACGCATCACCGCATACTGATAAGCATCATTATACGCCAAATCCGACTCTGAAAGTTCCGACGCTGCATGTCTAGCACCATCCATTAAAGCTCGAATATCTACACCTGCTGCCGCCACAGGCAATAACCCAACAGGTGTCAGCACCGAATATCGTCCGCCAATATCTCTTGGAATAACAAACTGACGATAACCCGCCTCATCTGCAATACCCTTTAAAATTCCTTTTTCAGCATCCGTCGTTACAAGAATTCGTTCTGTCACTTTCTCTCCGTAACGCTCCTCCATATAAAGGCGCATCACACGAAACGCCAATGCTGGCTCCATTGTGCCCCCTGATTTCGAAATCACATTGACATACACCTGTTTTGTATCTAAATATGCAAGTAACTCCTTAATGTATGCGCCGCTCATATTCAGCCCCACATAAACAACCTCAATACCACCCTTAGCTAAACCAAAATAAGGCATCAATGCCTCTTGAATCGCACGTGCTCCTAAAAAAGAGCCACCAACACCAACAACGACAAGTACATCCGCACAAGCTCGTACCTCACTCGCTACTCTTTCAATAGAAGTAAGCAGTGCTTCTTGGTTTTGTAATGGTGATTCCATCCAACCAGTTAAAGTATACTCTGGTAAAGCCTTATGAATCGCCTCCACGCGTACTTTATATTTTAAAATATCACTATCATCTAGCGAACAATTCAACAATGTCGTTTTTACGATTTCTGTTATCACTATAGAATCCTCACTTCTAAAGGTAAAATATGATAATTTCATTATGGCATAGAAAAAAAAGAAAACCAACTCGAAGCAAAGAAATTGAGGTTGTTTCATTCAATATCAAGAATAATATTATTCTTACCTTTCCATTTATTACCTTTTATGTCTACATGGATTAGCCAGTATTAAAATCAACAACCACACATTAAATATATTCATTGCATAGCACAACGCGATCTAAAAAAACAAATATGCTTTTTTAGAAACAAACGAAAAAGTAAATCGACTAGAAGCTATCCAAGAAAGCCAACATCGCATTATCGAATTACTATCAGCTCGCTCCATTCAACATGAAGCAGAATTAAAAAGAATACAATAAACAGCGAACGCCCACTTCAGTAATTAGCTTGAAGTGGGCGTTTTATTTATAATTGCTTTTGTGTAGTTGGTTAAAACTATTTTAATCGATTTATAGGAGGTTTTTATAAATGTAAAAGATATTTCAAAGGTTATTAAACAAGAAATAAAAATCGAAACTCATGATTTAACAGATATCATTGACAAAATACTATATAACACAAACATTTACAGTCGATAATATATTATTTCATGTCAATTTCGATGATCCTGCCGAAGATACTTACTACAAAAATTAAGTATTCAAAGTCCAAAAGCAACAAAGAAATATTAAATTACTCACAACTCTTATTATTTTAAGAGAATCCTACACAACTAACTTTGAATCAAACATACATACTTTTTTGTTTCAATGCTAGAATCCTTTAAACATAGCAGTCAATGGGCACTAAAGCACCAAAATTTATTCCCACCTGTACAGCAGGGAGGTTCAAAGCATACAAAAAGCCCTGCAGGAGATCTCTCTCCCACAGGACATTTCATAATCTATCTAATATTTTTCAATTGAAATTAGTTAGAAAGAACATTAGAAATAGTTACAGCGTTACCACCAGCATCTTTAAGGTCAACCGCACCTAATTTGATAGCTGTTAAAGCTTTTCCAACTACTGCTGATGCATGATATGCATGTGTTACAGTAATAACCTTTTTATCTGTGCTAACTGTTGCTACTGAACCAACAATTGTTGCTCCGTCAATAGTTAAGTTTAAAGCATCACTAACAGCTAAAGTTTCTACAGCTTCAGAGAACGTTAATGTTAAAGTTCCATCAACAGCAGTAATTGGTGCTACATAACCACCTGTTGTGCTTTCAGAACCAGCAACCACTGTAGTACCTCCTGCTGCTGCAGTTGCTGTTACTACTTTATCAGCAGTAGCTAATGCATCAATCGCGTCTACTACATCAGTTTGTGTTGCTGTTGCTTTAATTGTCACTGTTACTTTATTATCAGTTGAATTATAAGCAGCCTCAGCCTCAGCTGTTGGAGTACCCACTACAAGTTCAACCTCAATTCCATCACCATTACCAGGTGCAGCTGCAGTTGCAGTAAATGTAACACCTGAAACTGTAGCTTTACCTAAATCACCTACAGTACCTACTGCTGGTTTACCTTGTACTGCTGCAGTAGTAACTTTCGCTGTGTTTAATACAGTTGCTGATACTGATGCATTAATAGTATAAGTTGCTTTTGTTTTACCATCTTTTGCAGTTACTTCTACTGTCCAAATAGTACCATCAGCATTTTTTGTTGCTGCTGCTACTTTTGCACCAGAATTATTAGTAGTTACTACTACTTCTTCTGCTTTGATATCAGCTAAAACTGTACCAACTGGGAATACTACATTATAAGTAGTTCCTGATCCAATTGCTGCAACATTTTTCACTTTTATCGAAGATACTGAAGTATCTACTGCTGTAGCTTCAACTGTATTAATTGGAGGTGTACCAGAAACTGATTTAAGATAGAATGTAGTTTCGTCACCTTTAACCTCATAAGTAATTTCAACAGCTGTAGCAGCATCTTTTAATGCTTTTTCGAAGTTTGCAAGTGATACTGGACGGTTATCTGTATCACGATAGATGAATGTTTTACCTGTTACATCAGCATATTTAACTGCATTTTTACCAGCAATAGTGAATGTTTGCTTATCTGTATCGAATGACTCAATGATACCTTTTTCTAAATTACCTACTTCTTTTGTACCTGTGAATGATGCTTTTGTTTCAGAAGTTGTGCTGATTGTAAATGGTTTTAATCCATTTGTAGCTGTATCTTTAACAATTGCATTAGCTGTTACTTTAACTGCTGCTGATTTTTCAGAATTTGCAGGTTTAACTGTAATTACTGGTGAAGCTGAATCAGCAACTGTTACAGTATAATCACGGTTTGGTGATACTGTTTTTGTTTCAGTTTTACCATCTTTAAGAACAGCTGTTACTTCTACATCATTATCACCAGTGTTTGTTACTGTGTATGTTGCAGAAATTAAATCATAATCTGTATCCGTAATTGGCATTTTCTTACCAGATTGGTTTGTTAATTGGAATTTGAATTCAGCACTTTCGTTACCTTTGAATTTCTCTTTGTCTTCGCTAGTAGCTGCATCAACAGATACTAATTTACCAGCTGTTAATTTAGCTGCTTCGAAGTAAGAAATTTTTCCAATTGTAGTTGGTTCACCTTCGTCAAGTTGGCCATCTTTAGCATTTGAACTATTAATATCAATCCATGCTACTGGTGTCGCATAGTCATTTGTATTTCCATTTTCGCTACCAATTACGAATTCTGCTTCACCGTTAGCGTTAGTTTTTACAGTAATTTTGTCTTGTGTATTACCGTTATCTGGTGTTTTATCATAGAATTTAACTTGTTTACCATCAGAATCTAATTTAACAAATTTAGCTTTAGTGTTTGTGCTAATTACACGGTCTAAATCTTCGTTGAATGCGATATTTACGATTTCGTTTTTAGCAACTTTACCGTCTTTATCTTTAACTAATACTTTGTATTTACGACCATTTTTGTCACCAAATGCTGCGTATTCGCCACCATCACGAGTTAACTCAAGTGAGTATTGAGCTTGTAATGCTCCGAATTTAACTTTTGCAGCTGTAACTTGTAATAGGTCAGCTTCATAGTAAGATGCATAATCCTTACCATTTGTAGTATCAGTATTTAATTCGAAGATTACTGGTGTTACTTCAGTGTTTGCACCTGATACTGTGAATGTAGCTTCACCTTTTGAATCAGTTGTAATAACAGCAGTTTTTGGAATTGTATTGTTTGTTAATTGTCTTACATCTAAGCCATTTACTGTAGCGTTTTTAGCTTCATTTGGAGCAACATTGATGTTTTCAACGAATGAAACGTTTAATTCTTTATTTGCCACTGGCTTACCAGTTGTTGGGTGATTGTAAGTAACTTTATAAGTTTTGTTAGAATTGTTGTTGATTGTAGCACCAGTAGTTACTTCTTCAACTTTAAGGATTGAATCAACACCCCAGAATACGTATCCAGTTGAGAATTTAGAACGATCACCAGTAGCGTATACAGTTAATGTGTCAGTTGTTGCAGCATAACGAGTATAAGTGTGAGTTGCTACACCATTTTCGTCAGTAAGTGCTTCAACAGTAACTGGAGCTTTAATACCATCGTTTGAACCTGGTACGAATAATGTTACTGGAATACCTGCTTTAGAAGCACCTTCAGCTACAGTAACTTGTGCTTTAACAGTTACTTGTTGACCAAGTTTACCTTGAACTGATTTTTCTACGATATCAACTTTAGTTGGGATTACAGCTACGATACCTTTGAATGTACCGATTTTGTCTTCGCCAAGAGATACAGTGTACTCTTTGTCAGCTGTTTGAGCAGCAGTTGTTAAAACAACAACTTTTTTGTTTGTTTGTTTTACAGCTGCGTTTTTAACTTCAAGATCAGAGATTAAGAAGTTAAGAGCTTGTACGTTGTCCACTTCTGTATCGAATGTTACTTCAACAGTTGTGTTGTTAATAGCTTTAACAGTTGAAACGCCTGCTTCAGGTTCCATTACATTGTTGATTGTACGGTGTAAGAATGAAGCGAATTGACCGCGAGTAATGCTGTTAGCTGGGTTGAATTTAGATACGTTAGTGATACCAGCGTATTCTAAAGCAACGATTGCATTGCGTTGTTCTGCAGAGAATGCAGCTTCAAGGTCAGAGATTTCTGTTACGAAACCAGCTTTTTTGTAGTCAGCTACTAAATCTACGCCAGAAGTTTCTTTGATAGCACGTACTAAAACAACTGCCATTTGTTGACGTTGCATAGTTTGCGTGTGGTTTAAGTTACCATTTGAACCAGCGAATACGCCTGCATCTTTAGCAAGTGCAGCATATTTAACTAATTCAGCTTCAGCTGTTACCGGTAGATCTGTGAAACGTTGTTTAGTTTCCCAGTCTGCTGGAATTTCTTGGCCTTGAGCTTCTAACCAACGACCTAATAATTTAACCACTTGACCGCGGTTAATAGATTGGTTTGGTTTGAATGTGCCATCAGCATATCCATTGATGATACCTGCTTCAACTAATGCGTTGATTGCTACCTCGTGGTCGTTACCTGCTACATCTGAGAATCCTGCTGCAGAAGCCACTGGTACGATAGCAGAAGCTACTAAAGTAGCTGTTGCAGCCGTAGCTACGAATTTTTTGTATTTCTTTGGTTGGTTAGCCATAGAAAAATTTCCTCCTCTAAGTTCAAAAATTATGTTTATACCACATAGATATGCAGTAAATAAACAACTACACATAAAAGTATAGTTGTATCCCTAAAAGTTGTCAATCATATTTTGGGAAAGTTTCTAATTCATTTCCGGAAAAAATAGGACGTCTAACTCTCTTTTACCATTGTCGGCTATCTAAGGTTATTTTTCAAGTAAAATCACGTAATTTCCCCAACAAAATCTTTCTTTCTATGGATAAATGTTCAAATTTACTATAATCCTGCTGAGATTACCGCATAATTATATTTTCGTAAAACTTTAGTGGTAAGTGACAGTAGAATTTTCCATCTATGATTCGAAATGACTCCTGAGTTTCTATATTTTTAAAATTTAAGAACGAAAAAAGCTCAAGCATATAATATGCTTGAGCTTTTTTCGCTTGGGCTACCAACCGTTGTTTCCTTGCAGGGAATTCTATTATTTCATAGAGGAAATTCCTATACACCTACAGTCTAACACTTTCAATTTAAAACGACAATACCATTTTTTAAAAATTATTGGCGTTTCTGTCTTGCCACTTCCAATAAAAATAATGGCAGTGCAATTTGACGCTTGATACGCTTAGGTTCTTTTAATAATCGATAAAACCATTCAAGACCAAATTTCTGGAAAATTTCTGGTGCACGCTTCACTGTGCCTGCAAGCACATCAAATGAACCACCCACACCTTGATAAATCGTTGGGTGCAATTGATCACGATTGGCATTAATCCAATTTTCTTGTTTGGGACTGCCCATTGCTACAAATAGTAAATCAGGCTGTGCTTCGTTAATGCGGTCGATTACCTTCTGTTCGTCTTTTTCATAGCCGTCCTGTATGCCGACTATTTTAATAGAAGGAAATAATGATTCGAGCTTTGCTTTTGCTGCATCTGCAACACCTGGCTTGCCCCCATAAAGGAAGACGGGCTTACCACGTTTTGCCGCTTCTTCGCAAAGCTTCATCATCATATCGACACCGGTTACGCGTTCACGAATTTGCCCTTTTTGAATTTTTGACGCAAGGATGACACCAATACCATCTGGAATTTGAAATTCCGCATCATTTAACAGTTTCTTTAAAGCAGGGTCTTCTTTAGCTTTGATAATTTTTTCTGGATTGATGGCTACAACGAGCGCCTTTTGTTTCTTTTCAATGCGCTCGAATGCCATATCCATTAATTCATCGTAGCCTTCCGTATTGACGTTTATGCCAAGTACTGTTTCTTTCATCGATTTTTCGCATCCCCAAGTAAATGGAACTCAAAGCCCGCATCTTGCCAATTTTCTCGGTTTAAGCAGTTTTTCGTATCGAAGACGATTTTTGTTTTTGCTGTAATGTCTGCTGCGTTTAGCGCTTTGAATTCATTGTGATCTGTTAGCACAACAATAATGTCCGCATCTTTTGTTGCTTCCACTAAGCTTTGCGTTTGTGTAACATGTTTGTTTTCTTTAATGTGTGGATCATAAGAAATCACATCTAAGCCTAAATTTTGTAGTTCATCAATGACAATCGTTGATGGACTTTCACGCATATCATCCACATTACCTTTGAAGGCTAGTCCAAGAACGGCTACTTTACCACCCGCAATTTTGTTTTGATTTAAGATGGCCTGTGTTTTTTGTGCTGTATAGCTTGGCATACTGTCATTCGTATTACGAGACAGATGAATGATTTGTGCTTGCTCGCCGCCAAGCTCTACAAGGAACCATGGGTCAACTGCGATACAGTGACCGCCTACACCAGGACCAGGGAAATGTACATTTACGCGTGGGTGATAGTTCGCAAATTTGATTGCTTCCCAAATGTTTACGTCCAGTTTTTCCGCCATTTTTGCTAACTCGTTGGCAAAGGCAATATTGACATCACGGTATGTGTTTTCCATAACCTTTACTAACTCAGCTGTTGTGGCATCCGTTAGGTGAATTGTGCCATTCACAAATATTTGGTAAAGCTCTTTTGTCATTTGTGATGATTTCTCATCGATCCCACCAACAATACGATCGTTGTTCACTAATTCTTCAAAAATACGACCAGGAATAACACGTTCTGGTGAATGTGCGACAAACAGGTCAATACCGAATTCAAGGTTTGCTTTAATCAGCTCTGGTAACATCACATGCTCCACTGTTTTCGGTGGGACTGTTGATTCAAGAATTACAAGATTTCCTTTTTTCACAAAAGGTACAATGGAAGCAGTTGCTTGACGTACATATTCTAAATTAGCTGTATTGTCAGGATTTATTGGTGATGGAACAGCGACGATGAATACATCCGCTTCCTGCGGTGTAGTAGACGCTGTTAGGAATCCTTCATCTACGGCTTTGTTTAGACGCTCCTGCAAACCGTTCTCTTCTATATGAAGTTTTTTTTCTTGAATACTTTTTACTGCTGCTGGGTTTACGTCTACCCCATGTACTTTTATGCCGTGGTTGGCGAACATTACAGCCGTTGGTAAACCGATATAGCCAAGTCCAACGACACAAATTGATTTAGTCATTCTCTATTCTTCCTTCCGTTTCAAAAACGAGTAGTCATTAATTTATCTGTTTTGTGTAAATGCAATCGCATTTTTGTTCTGCATTATAGTATACATCTTTCAAGGGAAAGTGTGAATCAATTTGTCATTTTGAAGCGTTTTATGCGCTCTATTTACCTTGGTAGGGCTATCTGTTGGTAATATGTGAGTTTTATCAGCGGTTTTTGCGCGGCTATCGGCGATTTCGTCACTTCTATCAGCGATTTTCGCGCGGCTATCGGCGATTTCGTCACTTCTATCAGCGATTTTCGCGCGGCTATCGGCGATTTCGTCACTTCTATCAGCGATTTCCATTTAGACTCGCCAAGTTGTATTTCGTATGTTTACCGAGGCCACTACGCGTTAATTTTTGCAAGATGCGTTTTGTGACATGAGGGCTTTCAATTTTCAAAAAGTCGCGACATTCTCTGTTCGTCATCGTATTGCCCACAAGCATATAAAAATCCCTAAGCGCTGACACATGTGCCTCTTTACATTGGTGTTCACACTTCTGACAAAACCATGTCGCTTTTAATTTCTGCATGCCAAACTGACCACAATTTTCACAATAAACCCCCTTTTGCAAAACAGATGATTCAATATGATAGTACTGGCAAAGTGGAAACGGATTCGTATGCCGCAGTTGCGACAAAATGATGTGTGCTATATCGTTTGTAGCAAAATACAGTTTCTGTGATTTTAGCTTATGGATATACAGCGGCAGCTCTTTCCCCATTATGATTGGCAATCCTTCACCCTCTCGATGAATATCTACATTATTAAAAGGAAAAACAATTGCTCCGTATATTGGCATAGTAATGTCATGAGCATCCAAGAAATGCTTCGTTGCCTGCATATACTGCTCAAGCTGAATTTCAGGATGTGTAAAAGTATGAACCTCTCCCGTTTCCGTGGAACGGATAAGCTGACGAGGGTCACTTTTGAAATGTACGGTTCCTCGGATATTTTTAATTTCTAAAATAATGATTCCGCTTGGGGTAATAATCAAAATATCGATTTGCATCGGGAGGATAGCGGGAAGCATAACATTGTGGAATATGTGGCAATCGCTGAGTTGTTGTAATTTTTGAAGCTCATTCATGATGTATTGCTCGCCGAAATCACCCGCTTCCTTATTTTTCAGTTCTTTTTGTAATTTTAGATACTGTGAATGTGTTGAGGGCAATCGAGCTACAAGCGCTTGCAGTCCAAGGGTGAGCGGTGACGGCGCAAATGGTTTAACAATCAAAGACATCACTCCTTTTCTACAAACTATAACAAGAAAAAGTGTGAAAAAATATGATTTGCATCAAATTAAAAATTTGCCCCTTTTTCTAAAGGGTAAGTGTGCAAATTTCGAGCGGTTAGCGGCGATGTTTTCTCTTTTACCGGCGATTGTTGTGGGGTTACCGGCTATGTTTCCTCTTTTACCGGCGATTGTTGTAGATCTACCGGCGATGATGACGATTACCAGGTATCTTTCACATAAACAAAAAAAAGGAACCTCCATTAGTATCTGGGATTCCTTAATTTTCCGCTATCTAACAATTTTAAGATTGATTGGGCCTGTTGCATATGAAGCGCCAATACATATTGACTCGCTTGCAATAAAATTTGTGACTTCACCATATTCATCATTTCTTTGGCAATATCTGCATCACGAATGCGCGACTCAGCTGCCGTTAAATTTTCAGCTGTGTTCATGTTCGCATTATATGCATGTTCAAGACGATTTTGATAAGCACCAAGCCTCGAACGCTCAGAGGATACTCGCTTTAAAGATTCGTCCAGCGTAGAAATAGCCTTATCTGCGTCCTCTCGTGTGGCAATTGAGGTTGTATCATCTAGACCAAGCGCTGCTGCCCCCATACCATTGATGTACAATTCAATGCTTTGACCAGCATTTGCACCCGCCTGAATTTTAATGCCATTCGTTTCGTAGTCACCATTTAGTAGTGTCTTTGTATTAAACTCGGTATCTTTAGAGATCCGCTGAATTTCCTTCTTTAATTCCTGAAACTCCAAATCCAGTTGCTGACGATCACTATCCGTCATTGTGTCATTGGCGGCCTGAACTGCTAGCTCACGCATCCGCTGGATCATGGCATGCGTTTCATTTAGTGCGCCCTCTGCTGTTTGAACAAGGGAAATACCATCCTGAATATTCTTCGACGCCATGTTCAATCCGCGTATTTGGGCACGCATCTTTTCAGAAATTGCAAGTCCTGCAGGATCATCAGCTGCACTATTAATTCGATAACCTGAGGAAATCCGCAACATGGATTTGCTCATGGCATTGTAATGCCGATTCATATTGTTGAGTATCGACATCCCCGTAGCTGACCAATTGCCAAGCATTGCTTCACCACCTTCATAAATTGTATTTGTAGTAATATCGGTCTCTGCTAATTTTTGTGAAGCTACCTCATTAAAACACTTTCCGTAAATTGAGAATATTCCGGTATTATTCTTATTCTTCAAATGAAATATAAAAACACCCATTTCTTTTCAATGAAAGTGGGTGCTCATTTCATGTGCCATGTATTCAAGGTTCGAAACCTCCGAGTTGATTGCTTTTTTGTTGTAGTAGGTCAAAAAAGAGATCCTCATTGTGATCTAATAGTGCCCTATCGATTAAATAATCAAAGTTTTTTTGCTCTATTTCGATTATCAGTTGCTCCATCTCACCCACTGTCACAGAAGAAACAAGGGGTATTTGCGGTTTCGGTGTAGCGCTTTCAAGAATAGGCGCTAGATGCTCGTGGACATTCGTAATAAGTAATAATTGATAAAGTGGTAAACGAATGAAACGATTTCCTTTTTGGAAAACGAATACCTCAGATAAGTTTTCGATTTGTTGTGTATGCAAGTTGATAATCATCTCTTTTCCTTCGATGGGTATGAAATGGAAAATCTCATTCTCTTTTAAAATAGAGAAATATTGATAAGCAAATACGAGACGCAATTTATCTCCAGTAATTTTTGTGTAAAATGGCTTCATGTATTGAACTTGCATCATCCTTCATCCCTCCTAAATTATCTGATTATTCAGATTTTAACATAAATAAATCCTCTTGTTAACTATCTTTACTCCAATTTTTTTCTTTATCATCATTCGGCTTATCATGTCCCCATTTTAATCGTATAATGGGAGGACAGTCTTTTTTACCTGATAAACAGTGACATTCAAAAATCATCTAAAATAAAACTTCAACTAGTAACAGTTATAATTGAGAGGAGTGGAGTTATGGCTTTGTCTATTTCGCAACTAGCTAAGGAGCATCAGCATTTTGTACTTGCAACATTAAAAGAGGCTGAGCAAGACTTACATCCTTCATCAACTGAAGATGAGGAACTTGTGCGTCGTGCAGTTTTTTCAGTACGAAATAAATCTATTGCATTTGAACGTTTTAATAGCGCAAGTTCTATATTATATGCAAGTGTACAGGATGTCAGACCCGCTTCCGTAGAAATTGATTTCGCACACGAGACCTTGTCTTGTAATTGCCCTCAGCTAAAATGGTGTCGCCATCAAGTTGGTGCATTGCTTGCGCTTTATCAGTACGTTGATTCCGTACAAAATTGGTCAAGTGCATGGCGAGCACAAAAATCCGTGCAATTAAAAACGCTAGCTGATGAACGTAATCCAGAAAGTTGGCAATTAATGGTAAATGAAGTAATGAAACGTATACTGCCACCTGGTCGTATACTGGAAGGCTATGCTCTATCCGCTATTCGCTCAGATGCACTGGAGCGTCTTCGTAAACATATGCCCTTTGAACGTGAATGGCAGCCGCTCTATAAACTTTTTACGGAGCTGACAATCTTCCAGATAATATGGCGTCATTTAAATGAAACACCTGGGCATTCACTTGATTCACCCTATATGAAATACTTTATTGATCAAAGTATTCAATCTTTTGAAAGTACACTGACGGAACTTAATGGACGCTCACGCCTTTTTGCGACGGATCCTTTTTACGATGCGCTTCAAAAAATTGTACGGGACTTCTTATTAGAGCGTCGTGAACTATTTGCCAGTCGACTACAAATCTACATGCTGCTATGGGCAGTGCTTTTTTATGAGAAGCCTCGACGTGAACAAGAACTAGCACTTCTTAACGAACTTGAAGATCTTTCATCTGAGATTTCATTGCAATCGTTGAAGCTATTGTTTTACGTCCTATTACAAAAAGAACAGCTATTAGAAGAAGGTATTGCACATATAGATATGGAGCATATGAACGACTTATTTGAGCTCGCTACATTTGCAAAGCGTGCAGGAGAGCCAGACGCTCAGGCATCCATCTTACGCGCGATGCTACCATTTGCAGAAGCTTTTTTACAGGAAACTGTGCCAGTCGTACAGCGTGCCCAATATGTACGTCAGTTTCAATTATTATACGAAGACGTAAAACTGACTGACGAAGAAGAGACCTCACTATATAGTGCCTTTGGTGTTTATGGCCTTCAGCCATTCTCGTTTTTCCTTATTAAAAAAGAACGCTATCGTGAATGGGCAGCCTTGCATCAATTAAATCTTTCCTCCCTTTCATATTTAGAAATGTGCGGATTAAAAGATGTGTTACAGGTAGCTCCCGCGACCGTATTGCCTTTGTATCATGTATATGCAATGGCTGAGATAACCCAGAAATCGCGTATGAACTACAAGCAAGCGGTTCGAATATGGAAAAGTATGCGAAGTGCTGCAAAACGAGCCGGCAAAGCTGGTTATTTTGAAACGTACATGCAAACAATACGTGCAGAGTTTAAACGACTACGTGCATTACAGGAAGAGATTGAGAAAGGAAACTTAGTATAATGACTTTAAATGCTACCTCTCCGTTTATGAAAAAAATACAGCTCCGTATTGAGACAGCTCAGGATGGTTATTTTGCGTTACAGGGCTTTACTGCTGGTGGTGTAGCAATGGAAGCAAGTTCACTGGTTTCTGCATTGTTTTTTAATTATGAAACAAATGTCTATGGTGTACTGGCCAATCGTACAGATCTTTCCATCGAGGTTTCTACTGCTGAGCTACTCGATATCTTTTCTTTTCGCTATCAGCATCCATTTATTGAATGGCATGGGATGAATGAAAAGAGTAGTTCATTATTAGAAGAAGTGTCGGCACTGCAAGTGTACTGGCAAGATCCTACACTTTGGAAACATGCCCATATTGCTGATGATTTTTCTTCACTAGCATTCCCAATAGACGGTATTGATACGAATTTACTTGAAACTGCAGTGCAGCAAAAGCTTATGCATGCAGGGTTGGTGTTATCAGATTTACCGAAGCTATTACCATTTTTCATGCGTGGTGGCTGGCCTTTAGAGCAAGATCGTCAGGCAGGCACTGTTATGGTGTCACTACGTTTAAGTGAGCCTGAGGAAGATTCGGACGTATGGTTGTTAGAAACTGTCCTTAGTACGGCTACGACAAAAAATTATTGGACACCCGCTATTCGCAAGCAATCACTACCAATCGTTAATGCCTTACCGACAAAATGGCAGGAATTCGCAAATGACATTGCGCATCAACAAACACAAATCGTGGAACTCCTTACAATTGACGGTATACGAAGCGATATTTTTATCCATGAGACCCTTGAGGATTTAGAGGTTCGTACATTTTTACGTGAAGATTTAGCTAGAATTCAAGCGCTTGGCTTTGATGTTGTGCTACCGGCTTGGTTAAAGGATTTAAAACAATCGAAAATGCGCGTTCGTGTAAGTACTGGTAATGTCTCCACTAAAAAGGTTGCTGGATTAGATGATATATTAACTTTTAAATGGCAGTTTTCAATGAACGGGGAGTCGATTTCACCTGAGCAATTCAAAAAACTCGTTGATGAAAAACGTGAATTTATACGCATTGGTACAGAATGGTTTCGTGTAGATGCAAACTGGATGCAGGAAATGCGCGAATTGATGCAACAAGCAGAAGATGAAAGCTGGACTGTTCGCGAGTTACTATTCCGTGAGTTACCAGAGGATTTATCGCTGCCTCTTGAAGAGGAAGATGCTGATGATGCGTTACGAGATGATCCACTCTTTGCTTTTGAATTGCAGCAATCTCTGAAATCCTATATGGAGCAGCTACACGAGAAAAAAGGACTGCCATCTGTTCCACTACCTATATCACTTCAAGCTGAGTTGCGCCCTTATCAGCAGGAAGGATTTGAATGGCTCATTTTTATGCGAGAACAGGGCTTCGGCGCTTGTCTTGCTGACGATATGGGGCTAGGTAAAACCGTTCAGCTTATTTCATATCTGCTGCATGTTAATGAAACGCTAGACTCACCTAAGCCATCCATTATTATTTGTCCCACGTCGGTACTCGGCAACTGGCAAAAAGAACTAGCTCGTTTTGCTCCGTCCTTAATCGTGCATACACATTATCAAGCAAATCGAGCAAAGGAAGATGATTTCGTTCAACTCATAGAGCGAGAGAAGCCACATGTTATTTTATCTACCTATGGAACTGTGTCACAGGATGCCGAATTTCTACAAGAAATAGACTGGACAACAGTTGTACTGGATGAGGCACAGAATATTAAAAATATGCAGACGTTACAATCTCGTTCCATTCGTAAATTACACGGGAAACATCATATTGCCCTAACAGGTACACCTGTTGAAAATCGCTTATCAGAGCTGTGGGCTATTTTTGATTTTATCCATAAAGGTTATTTAGGTAGCTTCGGTCGCTTTAATGAAGAATTTATTTTACCGGTTGAACGTGATGAGTCAGAGCAACATAAACAAAAGCTTCGTGCGAAAATACAACCATTTTTACTACGCCGAACAAAACGTGATCCTAATTTGCAACTTAATTTACCAGATAAACAGGAATCTCATGCATACTGCCCATTAACTACTGAGCAAGCATCCCTTTATGAAGGCTATATTTTAGAGACGCTTGATCAGTTAGAGCAATTAACAGGCTTTCAGAAAAAAGGTCGTGTCTTAAAGATGCTCAGTAAATTAAAACAATTATGTAATCATCCTGCCCTTTATTTGAAGGAACCTTTCGAGGATGCCACAACGATGCTAACACGTTCTACAAAATTAGAACGTATTGTCCAAATGGCAGCGGAAATCGTGGACAATGGCGAGCAATGCCTCATTTTCACACAGTATATTGGTATGGGACAATTGCTACAGCATTGCTTCAGTGAATTGCATAATGTCGATGCTCCGTTTTTAACAGGCGCTATGCCAAAGCAACAACGTGACCGATTGGTGGAGGCATTTCAGGCAGGAGAATTCCCTATTTTCCTCCTTTCTTTAAAGGCAGGAGGCACAGGGCTAAATTTAACAGCTGCCAATCATGTGTTGCATGCCGATCGCTGGTGGAATCCTGCGGTTGAAAATCAAGCCACAGACCGCGCTTATCGTATTGGGCAAACACAATTTGTACAAGTGCATAAGTTTGTGACAATCGGTACTATCGAGGAAAAAATTGATAAAATGCTGGCGCAGAAATCTGCATTGTCGGAAGAACTCATTCAATCAAGCCAATGGTTAACGGAACTTGAAGATCATGAGCTTCGTGATTTGATGACACTTGATTACAATATTTCAACGTAAATAGTACGCGCCAAGAGCACAATGTTCTTGGCGCTCTTTTAGTTTGCAAATTTCAGTGAACAATGTCTTTACTACTTTCCTACTTACTTCAACTTCGTATTTAGTTGTGTGTGAAATGCTCATTGTTGTGCGGTCTTCAACAATGATTAAGTTATTTTAAGGTATACATCCGTCCTTTCAAATAAATGATTACGGTGCAAGTACTATCATAGGAGAGAATGGCGGATCAGATAATTTTCAAACTTGCCCCGTATGTATAACGTAAGTCGGTTATACTACTGGTAATTGCAGTTCTTCCTCTGGTAGCACAAAATCCTTTAAGCTATTCTGCTCAGTGAATGACTGTGGCGGTCCAATCGCCACAGCACTATCTCGGGGCTTAAGCTTATAAAATCGGACATCTTCTACGACTACTTCTGTAATGTAAATTTTTGAGCTTTCTTCATTCACGAATGACCTTGACTGGATACGGCCATTTGCGCCAATTAAGGAACCTTTTCCACAATTTTTAACGATACGCTCTGCCAGTTTTCCCCATACTGTGCAAAGAATAAAGTCAGCCTCCACTTCCCCACGACTGTTTTTGTAATTGCGGCTAATGGCAAGAGAAAAATGTGTTTGCACTCGATTTCCAGATAATTGTCGTAATATAGGATCCTTTGTTAATCTTCCAACTAGTCCGACCTGATTCATCAATTCACCTCCTTTGCTTTTAATTGCTCTCATCATACAAGAACACTTCTAAAATTGGCAAAAGTCGAGTTTTGTAATTTATGCTGATTTTTAAGCATAAATTGGAAATATTGATATGTTTATTTTTTAATATTAGGATGTTTTCCCAAAATGGACGCTTATGTCCGTAATAAATAGTCCTGTTTTTTAAAATATTAAATTTGGCATATTTATTACTTTACTAATTAAATATGCCAAAGCCAGTGATACACCATGCCTAATTGATTATGTTATACTAAAAGGAATGACCGACTTAGGAGGATACATAATGAAAACATTTAAAATGCTTTCCTTTGATCTTGTTACCAAAGATGGCATACAACCTTTTCCTTTAGTCGATGGCATTATTATTAACCAGGAAAACAGCCATCAATCTTGGATTCTTGAACTGTTTATGGACCGACAATTCCGCTCGATATTTGATGAATTATTAGCGAATGATGCCGTTTTCAATGTCCGCGCAGTTATTTCATCGCCCGATAATGAGCCTGCCCCTTTCCGCGTTGCCGTACATGCCGTACATGAAATTGGCGAACATATCTCCATACTTTTAAAAGGGACATTAAAGATAAAACGTTCAAAATATGCTGAGCAACTGCTTGCAGAACTTCTTGCAGAGGGAGTTTCATCAGAAGAGTTACTGGACCGCTTCGCGCATGGTATGAAAGAACGACCAAAACTGAAAAATGACTGATTTACCTCTAGAACGATGCGTAGTTTTTACGTATCGTTCTTTTTTTATATTGGACAAGCGAGAACAATCATGTAAAATGTGATGTAAAAAATATGGGAGGGAACGCATTTGAAATTTGATGTACGTAAAAAACCATTAAAATTGTTGTGGCTAGAGGCTTTACAGAGGCGATTAAAGGAGGGAGATGCTAACATTAGCTTATTATGCCGAGCAATTTAGAAGATTGGATGCAGGATTTGCTGGTGAAAAAAGAGTAGACCGTGAATGGAATGAAATAATATATCCAAATACTTTTTTTATATTGCATAATTTAATACTAACTAATGCAGCAAACCATCCACATCAACTTGATAGCCTCTTTATATGTAATCATTTTATGTTAATTATCGAAATAAAAAACATTAACGGGCGTCTAGACTTTGATGGAAATACACATCAATGTACGCGGACAAAGCCTGACGGAACAGTTGAGGGCTTTCCCAATGCAATCACTCAAATTCAACGTCATCTTCAATTCCTAAAAGTTTTTTCTCAAAATTATTCCCTTCCCATTGAAGGTGCCATTATCTTGTCTAACCCATCTGCAATTATCGCGACACACCCAAACTCGGTTCCTATTTTTCATGTGTCAGGACTTCAAAGTCATCTTCAGTTACTTTTTAATAAATATCCAAAATCCTTTTTAACGAATGAACAGTTATCCCGTTTTGTCCAGCGATTTCGTGATCATCACCAACCACAAGTATTACCACCCCTTATTGCTTCTTCAAGATTCCACCATGGTGTCCTTTGCCCAAAATGCCAGTATAAATACCAAATGCATTATCACCGCGGCTTTTGGAAATGTTCAAACTGCAACTATGCAAGTACAGAAATTTTTGCCGAAGCCTTGCAAGATTATCGCTTATTAGTAAGACCTACAATTACCAACAGTCAATTGCGTGCATTTTTTGGTATTCAATCGAGTGACTCAGCTAATCGCTTATTGAAAAAATTCCAATTTCCCTATACTGGAACTTTTAAAAATCGAGTCTACCTGCTACCTGACAATTTACAGGAATATATGAAACCATTTTTTGAGTAATTTTTAAAAATTTGTGCTACTTCACAGATTTACTTCCTACTTTGCGGGTATTTCCTTGCTTCCGCAGGTATTTCCTTCTCTTCCACGGGTATTCCTCGCCTCCGCGGGTATTCACTCCACTTTCGCGGGTATTTCCTTCTCTTCCGCGGGTATTCCCGCAGCTTTCGCGGGTATTTCCTTCACTTCCGCCGGTATTCCTCGCCTCCGCGGGTATTCACTCCACTTTCGCGGGTATTTCCCTCGCTTCCGCAGGTATTTCCTTCGATTCCGCGAGTATTCCCCGCCTCCGCGGGTATTCTCGCACCTTTCGCGGGTATTCCTCGCCTCCGCGGATATTCCCAAACCTTCCGCAGGTATTCCTACACCTTTCGCGGATATCCTTCACCTCCGCGGATATTCCCACAACTTTCGCGGGTATTCTCGCACCTTTCGCGGGTATTCCTACACCTTTCGCGGATATCCTTCACCTCGTGGGTATTCCCGCACCTTCCTCACTTCTCCATATAGAAAAAAGTGATTCCGTATAATGGGAATCACTCTTTTTTGTATTATCGGTTATTTAAGTTGTCACGGTCTTTGATGTCTTTATTGTCTTCAATAATATCTTCATTATTGACGCCATTTGTGCCGTTCATATTGTTGTTATTACGATCGACACCGTTTGCATTTGGTACATTATCATAGCCATTTGTGCCATTGATATCGGCATTGGTACCTGGTGCTGTAGCTTCTGGAACTACATTATTATCGTTAACTGTGCCACGATTGACACCGTTAACATCACGATCATAGACATTATTATTCCTGTCTGGATCTACGGCATCTTTGACATCATTGACGCCTTCACGAATGTCGTTCCTTGTATCCTCCATGGGAGTCTCATTAGCTGCATTGTTTCCCCAGTTACAACCTCCAAGGAATACTGTAGCAAGAATCATGGTGAAAAATGACATTTTCCACATAAAAAAACCTCCTTTCTCCGTTAGGTACTATGTCAGCAAATACAAGTTGTGCATTTGTGATCCTACATAGATTGCCCGGGAAAGAAGGTTACTATCCGATTTTAGTAAAAACTATTTTTGTTTTTCTTTTAATAACTGTTCGATATAAGCCGCTTCTGCTTTACAGTTATACGTATAGCTTGTACCTAGTTCTTTTTGCAAAGCCTCGATTGTTTCAACCTGCTTAGCTGTTGGTTCTTCATTTAAAATTTTGGCAATTACCTCATCGATTTTTTGAGCCATTTCTTCATGGAATTCAGTACTCATCAAAACATCTGCTGGGATTTTTTCGATCCAAGCCGCATTTGCCTGAAAATAAGATTGCCAGCTAGCAATAAAGTCTTCCATAGAAAAGCGCTCTTCATCCCAAGCAATACTTGCCAAGTATGATTCGAAAGATGTTGAAATCGAACGCGTAATGCTAATTTTAACACCTGAAGACAATTCCTTATACATCTATATAATCCTCCTACGTTTTAAAAAACCTCAAATTACATGTATTTCAATTCACAATCGCATATTTGCCATCGCGCTCTCAGAACATAAATCATCTAAATCATTTAACAATAAAAAAATATTCAACTACATTATTTTATAGCTTTTAGCCTATAATTGCAAATTAAGCCTGTTTTGGCTGTTCAGGTCCAATTGCAAATAAAATATCTGCCTCACATACAAGCTCACCATCTACAGTAGCAATACCGTGTCCTTTGCCCATTGCACCACGAAGTTTTACGAATTCTACTTCCAATCGAAGCTGATCTCCTGGTACTACTTGACGCTTAAAGCGGCAGTTGTCCACACCTGTTAAAAAAGCTAGACGACCTTTAAATTGCTCTGCATTTAATAATGCTACCCCACCAACTTGTGCTAAGGCTTCTACGATTAATACGCCTGGCATTACTGGGTAACCTGGAAAATGGCCATTAAAGAAATCTTCGTTAATGGAAACATTTTTTAAGCCTACTGCACGCTTACCTTCTTCTAATTCCACAATACGATCGACAAATAAAAAAGGATAACGATGCGGTAAAATTGCTTGAATTTGTTCTGCTGTTAACATTTCTTTTCCCCCTTAGAATATGTATTTATGTAAAACGCAAAGGATGGTAAAGAATATTATTATTCTTTACCATTCATTATGTCAAATATATGTTGCCATGTCTCTGTTTTAAAAACATCCATTGCTTTACCTTCGCCTATTACACTGTAGCCAACCATTGTTCCTAGAATAGCTGCAACTACGATTAAAACGAGAACAAGTACTACACGTAACCAAATCGGAATCAGTCGTATTTGCACCCATCGAACCTCTCGTTGCTCTCCATTTGAGCGTCGTTCCTTCTCTTCTGGTGGCGTTTCGGTTTCTTTTGTCGGCACAGAACGGCGACGTGAATCGTTTGTCATAGATTGTACTCCTTCATTTCTAACTAAACATTTAAAATAGGGTTAACCTATCGAATGCCATTAATAAGTCCTAGCATTTGGTCTGCTAATGTTACGGCCCTTGCATTGAATTGATACGAACGCTGTGTTTGGATTAAGTCAGTCATTTCTTTTGATAAGTTCACATTCGACATTTCAAGCATACCATTTTGCATGCCAATTTGCTGACGATTTACTCCCTGTAATTCTGTCAATACTTCAGCCTGATTATACCCTAGCTCAGCTAAGTTATTTGGTAAACCAATATATGTGCCAGAAATATGTTCCATTAACTGCGGCTTTTGAAGTTCTGTAACGGCTAAATCTGTACGAATAATATTGCCATTCGCATCAGTTGCCTCCAAAACGCCTCCATTGCTTATACCAAAACTTTTTACACTATCCGGTAATGTAATCGCTTGTCCTGATGCATCTGCAAGCGGATAGCCATCCGCATTTACAACCATGGTCGTTCCATTATTTAATGGTGATAAATAAAAGTCACCTTGACGAGTATACACTGTTTTTGATCCATTTTCACCATCTGGCATCAAAATATTAAAATATTGCTTTGATTTTGTAAAAGCAAAATCAAGGTCACGATTTGTTGTTTGTAATGAGCCTTGCTTATGATTCGTTTGAATTTGACCGAGCTTTGCCCCTGCACCATAGCGGATACCAACAGGCGTTTGACGCTCAGCGCGGTCTTGCTTATCATTATTGAATTGTTGATAGAGCAGTTCGTTGAAAGTAGATTCCTGCGTTTTAAAACCATGTGTATTACTGTTAGCAATATTATTACTAATGGTATCTAACTTATTTTGTAATTGCCCCATTGTATTAGTAGCGGTAATCATTGTACGTAACATTTGAGAGCACCTCCTGTTCGCTTCTTATATTTTGCCAATTTCATTTACAGTTTTTTCCATACTACGATCATAAGCTTGTAACACTTTTTGATTCGCTTCAAACGCACGGTATGCTGTCATTAAATCTGTCATCGTGCGACTAGAATCAACGTTCGAACCCTCAAGGGAATTTTGGCTCAGTGTAAAGGACACGCCATTCGCACCATAAGCAGTCGGTAAATTCCCACCATTTTGTGTACGAATTAAGCCGTTATCTTGTTTTTGTAGCATGTTCGGATTCGCTGCAAAAGATACACCTACACGTGCTACCTGTTGATTATCTACATAAATGGCACCGTCTTGGTCTAAGCGGAAATCATCATTTTGTAGCTGGATGCGCTGACCTGCATCAGATAGCACATACAGTCCCTGTGGATTTACTAAGTAGCCTTGCCCATCTAATGTAAAATTCCCGTTACGTGTATATGCTTCTCCGCCTTCAGGATGCGCTAAGCGAAAGAAAATTGCCCCCGTAACACCATCTTCATTTTGCGGTAAGTATCCATCGATTAAGGCCATATCTGTCGGTAAATCTGTACTATAAATTTGGCCTTGTATGTAATTTGGCAATGTTTCCTGCATATAAATCCCTGTGTTCAATGCGCCGACTTGACTCATATATTGCGAACCAGCTTGCTGATTAGCAGGTGCATTCGTTTTACCCACACTTGACATAAGCATGTCCGGAAACGAACGAATAGTTGATTGGTCTGCCTTAAATCCGGGAGTATTAGCATTTGATAAGTTATTCGTTAATAATTCTGTTCGTCTTTGTTGTGTAATCATCCCTGTTGCAACAGTATAAAACCCTTTAAACAAAGGAATCACCTCATTCTATTATTATAAGGAAGCGGGTACTCGATCAATATTTTCAAGCATAATGCCTGTACCAATTGCCACACAATCCATTGGATGTTCTGCGATGAAAACAGGTACCTTTAGCTCTTCTATTAATAACTGGTCCATGCCGTGTAACAAAGCACCGCCACCAGTAATTATAACACCACGATCAATAATATCCGCCGATAATTCTGGTGGTGTTTTTTCTAATACATTTTTCGCCGATTGAACAATCATTGCTACCGATTCATGTAATGCACGTTCAATTTCTTCCGAATAGATAGTAATAGTACGAGGCAAGCCTGTTACCATGTCACGCCCACGAATATCCATTGAATCGTTGCGACCACCTTTAAATACCGTACCAATGGTCATCTTAATCGACTCTGCAGTACGTTCACCGATTAGCAATTTATATTCTTTTTTAATGTACTGCAAAATATCGTTATCAAAAACATCTCCAGCAACCTTGATAGATTCACTCGTTACAATATCTCCCATTGAAAGGACGGCAATATCTGTTGTCCCACCACCAATATCAACGACCATATTACCACTTGGTTGGAAGATATCCATACCAGCACCTATAGCTGCAACTTTTGGTTCTTCTTCTAAATACACTTTTTTACCGCCTGATTTTTCAGCAGCTTCACGAATAGCCTTTTGCTCAACACTAGTAATATTTGTTGGACAGCAGATTAGTATGCGAGGCTTTGTTAAAAAGCCCTTTAAATTTAATTTATTGATGAAATGTCTAAGCATTGCTTCTGTAACATCAAAATCTGCAATGACGCCATCCCGTAATGGACGAATTGCAGTTATATTGCCTGGCGTGCGCCCTACCATTTGGCGAGCTTCTTCCCCTACCGCTAATACCTTATTTGTCTTTCTATCAATCGCAACCACAGACGGTTCGTTCAGGACGATTCCCTTTCCTTTTACGTGTATTAATACGTTCGCAGTTCCTAAATCAATGCCAATATCTTTCGAAAACATTTTTTAATTTCTCCTTCCCGCCAGTTCCAACTACATAACGTTCATTTTTATCTGTTTATCTAGAATATTTTATCATACCCTATTGGTAATTTCACCTAAATTTAGTCAATATGTATGTTTTCCTTCAATTATATAAATTGTCGTTAAACGGTACAAAAAAAAGAACGAATCATTCTTGACTCGCTCTTTCTTTCCACTTGTTTTTCGTTGCCTCTCCTCCACGAATATGACGTACGGCCTTATGGTAGGCGAGAATCTCTTTCACTTGCTCAGCTAATCCTTCATGAATTGTAGGTAATCGCTCTGTTAAATCTTTGTGCACCGTACTTTTTGAATAACCTGTCATTTTCGCGAGGACACGCACAGTTTCACGCGTCTCAATCAATAATTCACCGAGGCGAATGCAGCGCTTCCGAATGTGCTCGTGCACTTTCTTCGTCCTTTCCACACAAATTCATAAAATGGCTTTGGCATCAGATGCACGTCTGCGCATTTCTTCACCTTATGTAAGGACAAAGCTATTCAGAACACGATTTACACTTTCCGTTAATATGCTAACTTTTTATTAATAATTGATTGTTCATGCTGCATACTCGAGGGTTAAGACCAACACGATATGGGACACGAAACAGTTGTCGCATATGTGAGAAAATTCCAAGCTTCCTTCTCCAAGTGCGCGTTTCTTATTGCTCCATAATGTTTATGATCACGCAAAAAAAGCCACAGTTCGTGGCTTTTTAGGTCAGCACTTTTCGTATACGGATGTTTTGTCAGTGCGAAAGTGCTATGACAGAAACGAACTTGCGCGAATGTAGTTTTTAAAATGCTAGTAATTTTTTTGGATTAATATAATTCCCGTTTTCTAGTACTTCAAAATGCATGTGAACGCCTGCTGCTTGATTCCACTCATTGTCAGTCGCTTTTCCTAGTGCCTGACCTTGTGTCACCTCGTCGCCTTCTTTCACTGCAATGTCCTTCACAGAACTATAATGCGTTTGCATACCATTCGCATGCTCTAGTACGATTTTATTGCCAGTGAATGCATCTAGTTTTACCTCTAGTACTTTACCACTCATAGCTGCAACAACTTCGAATTCTTCCCCATTCATAGAAAGTGAAATCCCTGAAGAAGTTGTGAATGTTTGATTGAATACCATTAAGGCATTCTCACGTGACTCTTCATTGGCTTCTAGCTCATAAAATTCCTGTGAAACTTGTACTTTACTAAGATTCGTTTCCTTGAATGGATACTTCATGTTTTCTGTACGTGCATTGGTTTCAACTACTGGACCTGGTTCCACTTGCGCTAAATCTGGTAACGGAGCCTCTTCTACTTTTGATACGAGACTATTGTAACCAAATAACATACCTGCTAGCATTAGAGCGCCACCTGCATACACCGCTGGCCAAAACCAAGGTTTCTTCTGTAACTGTCCTTTTTGAGAAGTTTTACTATTTTTATCCTCTCTCATTTTCATCACCTCTAGTTGCAGTGTGAACAACTAGAAGTTATTTTAAACATGCATCTATCGTTTTTATCTCAATTTGTTGATAATAATAGTGTAAAATTTCTGCAGCGGTTTTTCCTTCACCCGCCATTGCCTCTGCACCATACTGACTCATCCCTACGCCATGGCCATATCCTTGTGCTGTCACATTTACTTTACCCGTACTCTTATCAAACGAAATATTAAAGTCAGTAGATGGCAATTGCAAAAGTGTACGTACTTCGCGCCCTGTCCATACATTATTGCCTAATTGCAATCGTTCAACACGCCCTGAATCGTTTAGGAACAACTGTAAGCGACTAAAATCAGCTGCTTGCCATTTAATTGGCCACAAAGCATTCCATTCAGCTAATGTCCATTCTTCCATTGAAGTAAATTTTGGGGATGATTGATCTGAAATACTTGCAACACTTTGTAAATACGGAATCTCATTGCCGCTGTAACCATAGGCACTCTCAGTTTTACCATTACTTGTTGAATGAAACATTGCAGTAATTAATTCATTATTATAAAGAAGAACTTGTCCTTTCGTTTCTGTAATCGCCTCGACAATTTTCTTTTCATTTCCTGGGAAATTGCTAGTCCAATTGGCTTTTCTTTGATTCTTATCATAGAAAACTTGTCTAGCAACAGTTGGTGCAATTGCTTTTTTGCCGTAATTTGTCGTTTTCAACGCATAAGTTCTTGCCGCAATAGCTTGTGCTTTTAAAGCCTCTTTTTTAAATGAAACTGGCATTTCTGCTGCTACAACTCCTGTTATATACGTTTCTAAAGGGATTTTTTCCTTCTGCCCCTCCACTTCTATAAGTATTTCACAAGCTTGCTCCGTACTTGGCGGAGGACTGTCGTCCACTTTTCTCTCACTAAATGCCACTGGAAGCATATATAATGCACCAATTAAACAAATAATCCCTATACTCATCATCCATTTTTTCATAAGGAATAATATGCTAGATTTCATCTAATTATGTGCGCAAAGAAATGGAAGTGCCTCATGCCTTCCCCTCAACAACAACGAAAAACCCTTTGCTCCACATGTTAGCAAAGGGTTTTTTTGTTCTATTTAATTGGCTGGAATATGAATAGTTGATTTTTCATTCGATACAACTTCCATTGTTGCCACACGCTCAATATCTGCGCCAAGTGAAGCTAGCTTGCCGTGAAAATCTACATAACCACGGTCTAAGTGATGAAGCTTTGTAACACGTGTAACTCCCTCTGAAACAAGGCCAGCTAAAATAAGTGCAGCCGCTGCTCGTAAATCTGTAGCCATTACTTCAGCCCCCTGAAGGTTAACAGGCCCTTCGATAAACACAGAACGCCCTTCAATTTTAGCACCAGCATTCATGCGACGGAACTCTTCTACATGCATGAAACGATTTTCGAATACCGTTTCTGTAATAATACTCGTACCTTCTGCTGTCAACATTAACGCCATCATCTGTGATTGCATGTCTGTAGGGAAGCCCGGATGTGGCATAGTTTTAATATCTACCGCTTTTAAAGCATTCGGTACACGTACGCGTATCCCTTCATCTAGCTCTGTAATTTCTACACCCATTTCACGCATTTTTGCAATTAATGCCGTCATATGCTCTGGTTCAGCGTTTTCAATAGTTACATCACCTTTAGTAATCGCTGCCGCTACCATAAATGTACCTGCTTCAATACGGTCAGGAATAATATGATGTTCTGTTCCATATAATGTGTCAACACCTTCAATACGAATCGTATTCGTACCTGCACCGATGACACGACCACCCATACTATTTATGAAGTTTGCAAGATCTACAATTTCAGGCTCTTTTGCAGCATTTTCGATCACTGTGGTGCCAATTGCTAAAGATGCAGCAGTCATAATATTTTCTGTAGCTCCAACACTAGGGAAGTCCAAATAAACATTTGCTCCCTTTAAACGACCCTCAGTCTTTGCTTCTACATAACCGTGTCCAAATGAGATTTTTGCCCCCATTGCTTCAAAACCTTTTAAATGTAATTCAATTGGACGAGAACCGATTGCACAGCCTCCCGGTAAAGCAACTCGTGCAAAACCATTTCGAGCTAGTAAAGAACCCATGACTAAAATTGAAGCACGCATTTTACTTACATATTCAAACTGAGCTTCGCTAGATAGTTCTTTCGTTGTATCGATATATACAGTGTTTTCTTCAGGTATATATGTAACATCAGCATTTAGGCTTTTTAATACTTCGTTAATTGTATAGACATCTGCTAAGTTAGGGACTTCTTTAATTACATTCTCTCCTTTAGAAGCAAGTAAAGCTGCTGCTAGGATTGGTAACACTGCATTTTTTGCGCCCTCTACACGAACTTTTCCCTGTAGTTTTTGGCCGCCAGTCACTATAATTTTTTCCACCCTACGTCCCTCCGAATTCAATCTCTTAAGCTATCGAATATTTATTTTAAAAAAAGATGTATAATGTCATAATCAGTAAACAAACAACTCTATAGTACAACTTTTCACACGCTAGTTCAAGCATCAAAATCACTATTTTAAGGCATTTGTTGATATTTTACTATTTATTTATTGTACGCATTATTTTTTTTTTTGTGAATGACCTATAACATGGAACAACTGCCTCAATTTCTAATACATACCCATAGTTTTGTGAACAAAAAACAAAATTTGTATAAATTTATTAAAGCACGCAGTACATATTTCAAAGGACCTCATAAAACATCTTATGGAGCCCTTTGAAATATGTACGTATAAAATTACTCCACAAAAATATAGTTGAGCACTTTTACATAATAGAATTAAAATAAGTACGGCAGTTGACCAGACCAGCTTGAAATTTGTAAAAAGAAATTCGATATGGCAGTGCCAATTGCAATACTCAACAATATATAAATTAACTGTATTTGAAATACTTTATTTTTCTTAAACAGCTTATCTAACATGAAGGCCTGCAAAGCGTAAAATGTGATAGCAATAAAAAATAGATGAGATACAATACCCATTAAAGCTTCTTGCCCTACAGCTTCATAAATTTCCACGTTGATTCCTCCATTTAAAAAACGGGCAGAAATTAAATCTGCCCGTTAAAAATTGAATTAGCTATTACCCTCATGAACGTTGATACGATTCAACGCACGTTTTAATGCTAGGTCAGCACGTTTGAAATCAATGTTATCTTGTTTACCTTGAATACGTCCTTCAGCACGTTTAACGGCTTCTTTAGCACGTTGAACATCGATACTTTCAGCCACTTCAGCAGAAGGAGCTAAAATTGAAATCTTTTCTGGACGAACTTCAATGAAACCACCGCTTACAGCTACAAGCTCAGTTGAGCCATTTTCTTTTTTAAGCTTCACTGCACCAATTGCAAGTGGAGCTACCATCGGAATATGGCCAGCAAGTACACCAATTTCACCTGAAGTTGTTTTCGCGATTACCATTGTTACTTCAGAATCGTATACTGGGCCGTCGGGAGTGACAATATTGACTGTAACTGTCTTCATATTTTTTCCTCCTCGTCCCTAGTATTAAACCTCTACGCCCATGCTCTTCGCTTTTTCAACTACTTCATCAATTGAACCAACTAAACGGAAAGCATCTTCTGGTAAGTGATCGTATTTACCTTCAAGGATTTCCTTGAAAGAACGAACAGTTTCTTTAACAGGTACATAAGAACCTTGTTGACCAGTGAATTGTTCCGCAACGTGGAAGTTTTGAGATAAGAAGAATTGAATACGACGAGCACGTTCTACTGTTTGTTTATCATCATCAGATAACTCATCCATACCTAAGATTGCAATGATATCTTGTAATTCACGGTAACGTTGGATTGTACGTTGTACACTAGTAGCCACAGCGTAGTGCTCAGCGCCTACGATTTCAGGTGATAATGCACGTGAAGTCGAAGCTAATGGGTCAACCGCAGGGTAGATACCCATTTCAGATAATTTACGCTCAAGGTTAGTAGTTGCATCTAAGTGGGCGAAAGTTGTAGCTGGAGCCGGGTCAGTATAGTCATCGGCTGGTACATAGATCGCTTGAATAGAAGTTACAGATCCTTTGTTAGTAGATGTGATACGTTCTTGTAGTTTACCCATTTCTGTTGCAAGTGTTGGTTGGTAACCTACCGCAGAAGGCATACGACCTAATAGGGCAGAAACCTCAGAACCTGCTTGTGTGAAACGGAAGATATTGTCGATGAATAAAAGTACGTCAGCACCTTGCTCATCACGGAAGTATTCTGCCATTGTAAGACCAGTTAAAGCTACACGCATACGTGCACCTGGTGGTTCGTTCATTTGACCGAATACCATCGCTGTTTGCTTGATAACGCCTGAATCGCTCATCTCGAAGAATAAGTCGTTCCCTTCACGAGTACGCTCACCTACACCGGCGAATACAGAGATACCTGAGTGCTCTTGTGCGATGTTATTGATTAATTCTTGGATTAATACTGTTTTACCTACACCAGCACCACCGAATAGACCGATTTTACCACCTTTGATATATGGTGCTAATAAGTCTACTACTTTGATACCTGTTTCAAGAATTTCAACTGTTGTTGAAAGTTCATCGAAAGATGGTGCTTCGCGGTGAATTGAATCACGACGAACGTCAGCAGGAATCTCTTCACCTAAGTCGATTACTTCTCCTAGTACGTTGAATACGCGACCAAGAGTAACTTCACCAACTGGTACTGAGATAGCTTTTCCTGAGTCTGTTACTTCTGCCCCACGTTGTAAGCCATCAGTAGATGACATTGCAATTGTACGAACAGAATCATCACCTAAATGAAGTGCAACTTCTAATGCAAGAATTGTTGGTTCTTCATTAGGACGTTCAATCTTAACTGTTAATGAGTTATAGATTGCTGGTAATTGGCCGTTTTCGAATTTTACGTCAACAACCGGACCCATTACTTGAATAACATGTCCTTTATTCATTACTGTGTACCCTCCTATCGATTGGTGTCTAGCTTTGCGCGTAGCCCGCTCGAGGTTGCTTCGGCTCAGCACCCACATGTAAGCACGCTTTGCTGATTCCAAGCACTTGTCGCGTCTATACGAACGCACTCAGCTTTTCTAACCTTATACGACATTGGTGAACCGAGCCTATTCTAAGGCTGCAGCTCCACCAACGATTTCTGTAATTTCTTGTGTAATTGCTGCTTGACGTGCACGGTTATATTGCAACGAAAGATCTGCAATAAGATCAGATGCATTATCAGTTGCATTTTTCATAGCAGTCATACGAGAAGCATGTTCACTTGCTTTTCCATCTAATAATGCGCCATAAACTAAGCTTTCCGCGTATTGTGGAAGTAATACTTCAAGAATTGCTTCACCAGATGGTTCAAATTCATAAGAAGCCTTACTGTTTACAGGTGCAATATCTGTTAATGGAAGAAGTTTTTTCTCTGTCACTTCGTTAGCAATTGCGCTGACAAAGTGATTGTAGTACATATAAAGTTCATCATACGTACCGTCAATGAACATACCAACAGCATTACGAGCGATTTCTTTAATATCAGCGAATACTGGTTGGTCAGGAAGAGCAACAACACTGCTGATGACATTATGATCACGTTTCACAAAGTAATCACGAACAACACGACCTACTGCTAAAATCACGTATTCGTCTTTTGATTTATGACGCTCGTTGATTGTACGTTGTACTTGACGTAGGATACTTGAGTTGTAAGCACCTGCAAGACCACGGTCAGAACCAATGACTAAGTAAGCTGTTTTCTTTACAGGACGAGCAGTTAACATTGGGTGTCCACTGTCTTTTGTACCTGCTGCGATTGCGCCTACTACGTCCTGGATTTTTTCCATGTAAGGAACGTAAGCTTTAGCATTTTGCTCTGCACGACGTAACTTTGAAGAAGAAACCATCTGCATCGCTTTCGTAATTTGTTTCGTACTCTTTGTAGAATTAATACGACCTTTTATTTCGCGTAAGTTTACCACTGGTATTTCACCACCTTTTGTTTTTTAGTCAAGTGACTATCTCGAGCTTATTCAGATTTAGCGAAAGTTTTTTTGAATGCAGTTAATGCTGCTTCATACTCAGCGTCTGATGCAAGTTCTTTTGTAGTACGAACATGATCTAAAACGTTAGTGTGGTTTGAATCTAACCAGCTTAAGAATTCGTTTTCGAAACGAACGATATCTTGTACTGGAATATCATCTAAATGACCTTTAGTTAATGCATAAAGGATCGCAACTTGTTTTTCAACTTTAAGTGGTTTGTTTAGGTCTTGTTTAAGCACTTCAACCGTACGTTTACCACGCTCAAGTTTAGCAAGTGTAATTTTATCTAAATCTGAACCGAATTGAGCAAATGATTCAAGCTCACGGAATGCAGCTAAGTCAAGACGTAGTGTACCCGCAACTTTTTTCATTGCTTTAATTTGAGCTGATCCACCTACACGTGATACAGAAAGACCTGCGTTGATCGCTGGACGTACACCTGAGTTGAATAAGTCAGATTGTAAGAAGATTTGACCATCAGTAATTGAGATTACGTTAGTTGGGATGTATGCAGAGATATCCCCAGCTTGTGTCTCTACGAATGGAAGAGCTGTGATAGAACCACAGTTGTAAGTTTCATTTAACTTCGCAGCACGTTCAAGTAAGCGGCTGTGTAAGTAGAATACGTCACCAGGGTATGCTTCACGACCTGGAGGACGGCGTAGAAGAAGTGAAAGTTCACGGTAAGCTGATGCTTGTTTAGAAAGATCATCATACACGATTAAAACGTGCTTACCTTGTAACATGAATTCTTCTGCCATAGAAACACCAGCAAATGGTGCTAAGTATAATAATGGAGCAGGTTGAGATGCTGCTGCAGTTACAACGATTGTGTAATCTAATGCACCGTGTTTACGGAAAGTTTCAACTACACCACGTACAGTAGATTCTTTTTGACCGATTGCAACATAGATACAAATCATGTTTTCACCATTTTGGTTTAAGATTGTATCGATTGCTACAGATGTTTTACCTACTTGACGGTCACCAATGATTAACTCACGTTGTCCACGACCGATTGGTACTAAAGCGTCAATCGCTTTGATACCAGTTTGTAATGGTTCATGTACTGATTTACGAGCCATTACACCGAAAGCTGGGCTTTCGATTGGACGAGATTTTGTAGTGTTGATAGGACCTTGTCCATCCACTGGTTGACCAAGTGGGTTTACAACACGGCCAATTAGTTCTTCACCAACTGGTACTTCCATAATACGACCTGTACGACGAACTTCATCGCCTTCTTTGATGTCTGTGTATGGACCTAAGATTACGATACCAACGTTACCTTCTTCTAGGTTTTGAGCCATACCCATAACACCGTTAGAGAACTCTAAAAGTTCTCCAGCCATGGCGTTGTCGAGGCCATGAGCAAGAGCGATACCGTCACCAATACGGATAACTGTACCAACTTCGCTTACTTTAAGTTCAGATTCATAATTCTCAATCTGTTGTTTAATCAGACTGCTTATTTCTTCAGCCTTGATGCCCATGTATGTCACCTCTCACATTTCTAAATTATTAACCGATTAATTCACGTTTTAGACGCTCAAGCTTGTTCACTACTGAGCTATCATAAATATGGTTACCGATTTGAACACGAATACCACCTAATAATGATGGATCGATTTCGTTTGTAATGTTTAATGATTGTTTTCCAACAAGTTTTGCAAACGTTGCAGAAATTTTAGCGCTTTCTTCTGTAGAAAGTGCACGAGTTGAGAATACAGTTGCGTCTGCAGAACCTTGTGCTTGTGCAGCAAGTTCAGCATAAGCGTCTGCAATTAGCGTTACTTCGTTTACACGTTTTTTCTCAACAAGAAGTTGAATTGTGTGTAAAAATTCAGGTGTTGCACCTGCAAAGATAGTAGCTACCAATTGTTTCTTACGTTCGATAGAGAACTTAGGTGCGCTTAAAAGCGTTAAGAAATCTGGCGATTCTTTTACGACTTTTGTTAGCTCGCTTAAGTCTGAACCAACTTCTGCAAGAATACTCTTTTGCTGTGCTAATTCAAAAAGCGCTTGAGCATAACGTTTTGCTACAGTTGAATTACTCATTGAGCTTCCCCTGCCTTCGCAATCGTCTCTTCAATCAGAGCACGGTTGTCTGCCTCAGAAATCTCTTTGCTAAGGACTTTAGATGCTGCAAGTACAGATAATGAAACGACTTCATCACGTACAGCTGCGATAGCTTTTTCTTTTTCAGACTCAATTTCACGTAAAGCCGATTCTTTTAAGCGGTTAGCTTCATTGCGAGCTGCAGTAAGAATATCTTCTTTTTGCATTTCGCCTTGCTTCTTAGCGCCCTCAACAATCGATTGTGCTTCTGTGCGAGCTTCTTTAAGAAGGCTCTTTTGTTCTTCTAAAAATTTGTGCGAATCCTTGCGCGCTTTTTCAGCTGCTTCAATCTCACTAGCTACTAATTCTTCACGTTGTTGCATGATGCCCATAAGTGGACCCCAAGCGAACTTTTTAAGTAGAAGCATTAATACTAAGAAAATCGCTAATGTTGCAACGATGTCACCGCCGTTAAAAGCGCCTGCACCTAGTACAAGATTATCTAAAAACACGATTGTTTCACTCCCTTCAAGAGCTTTGACTTCAACATAATAATTTGTTTCGAAAACTTACCTATTTTAAAAAGCTATATTTGCACATAGCTTTAATCAGTTCCAAAATGAAGGGCGAAGTTTCATCTGGAGAATCCTGCTTCGCCACTACTAAAATTCAGTAGACAACTGAATTATTTGTTCATTACGATGAATGCTACTACTACTGCGATGATCGGAAGGGCTTCAACTAATGCAACCCCGATGAACATTGTTGTTTGAAGAACGCCACGTGCTTCTGGTTGGCGAGCGATACCTTCTACTGTTTTTGAAACGATAAGACCGTTACCGATACCTGCACCAAGTGCACCTAAACCGATTGCGATTGCTGCTGCTAATAAACCCATTTGAAAATTTCCTCCTTGGAATTGTATGTTTTTTTGTTTTAAGCATAAAAATTATGCTTTATATTAATGGTCATCGCTCACTTTATGAGCCATGTAAACCATTGTTAACATTGTGAAGATAAAGGCTTGGATTAAGCCAATGAAAATAGAGAAACCTTGCCATGCCATCATTGGTACGATCGCACCAATTGCACCGACAAATCCAGATGTTGCTAAACCTGCGATTAATGTAAGTAAAATTTCACCCGCATAAATGTTACCGTAAAGACGCAGACCTAGTGTTAATGTGTTTGCAAACTCTTCAATGATTTTAAGTGGGAACATGAATGACATCGGTTTGAAGAATGTACCAACATAATGGCCTGTCCCCTTCATTTTGATACCATAGTATTGCGTTAATACTAAAATCATTGCTGCAAGTGTCATAGTAACAGTTGGGTCAGCTGTTGGTGATTTCCACCAAAGTTTATGGTCATAGACGATAGAGAATGGAAGACCTAATAAGTTAGATACTGCGATAAACATAATAAGTGTGATACCTAAAATATGAAAACGTCCACCTGTTTTCCAGTCCATGTTGCTTTTAATGATATTCTTTACGAAATCCATAATCCATTCCATAAAGTTTTGCATACCGGTTGGTTTCAACTTTAAGCTTCTAGTTGAGATAACTGCGATTAAGAATACGACTGTTGCTGCAACTAGTAGCATCATAACTGTAGATAAGTTAAAAGTTAAGAAACTGACTGGTGTCCATAACGGAGCTTCATGATTCATTGTTATTTTTCACCTCTCTTTCTAATAAAGCACATTAGTGGTTCCTTACATGAGATACAATTCTCTCGACAAAGAGAAAAACGTACGGAATCATTAGCCCTATGACCGTGCTAATTAAGTGAAAATAGTCTGGCAACGAAATGGCTATAGCGACTGCCGCCACACCTGATCCGAAGCGAAGTGCTGAACCAAGCGAGCCTATTTTCTTCCCTTCACTAATGGAACGATCAAACTTCTCCATACGGCGAACTAAAATCCAAAAATTATACGTACCAAAAAATGCTCCGATTGCGATACCCGCAAAAACAGATTGATAGGACGTCAAGCCCCAGCCTAATGCGCAAAGTGCGAGCAAAAAAAATAACGCTCTCTTCTGCACAGCAAAAATGTGATGCAAATCTAGCATTGGTTTGTAGTCTCCTGAATCATTTTTTCGAGTAAAGAAAACGTTTGCTGACCACTTTGTGAAATCAGAAAAGAGCAGTGAAAAACACTACTCACAGCGGAATAGTAATGGGAGCGTTATCATGAAATTACAGGTGTAAATCCCTAATAATGCCTTACACCCCTTACTTACTCGGTGTTAAACCGAAACGCACAAAACGTTGCAAATCGACAGCGTTTGTTTTAACTGTCAATTCAGTAGAAACTTGATATAACAAGTGTTTCAACGTCTATTAACGATTAGAAACCCTTATCATTCTTACCCTTTGTAAGCATACAATAGGTGATATTTGAAGTCAATTAGTAAAGGAGAAAAACTTCACAGCCTCTATACTCTTGTCAAATTGTTGACAAATTTGTGTATGAAATATCATATACTGTGAAATATTTTTCGCATTTATGCATAAAAAAGCTAATTTACGACATAAATATGCTCGTAAATTAGCCTCACAGTTAAAAAAGGTACATTTGACTTATTTTTTGTTTTGAAAATAGTATATTATTTGCTTTTATGCAAAAATTCTAAGAGAACCTTTACTATACGTTCTGAAGCATGTCCATCCCCATAAGGATTCGATGCTTTTGCCATTTCTTCATATACATTTGTATCTACTAATAATTGTTTTGCTAGCGAATAAATCGTTTCCTCTTCAGTTCCTGCTAGCTTTAGAGTTCCTGCCGCAATGCCTTCTGGACGCTCCGTCGTATCACGTAGGACAAGCACTGGCTTCCCTAGTGAAGGTGCTTCCTCCTGAACGCCACCCGAATCAGTTAGAATCATGTACGAGTTTGCCGCAAAGTTATGGAAATCAAATACTTCGAGCGGTTCAATTAAATGCACGCGCTCATTATCTCCTAAAATTTCATTAGCAATTTCTCGAACAGCTGGATTCATATGCACAGGATAGACAACTTGTACATCCTCATGCTCTGATAAAATACGCGTAATCGCTTGGAACATATGGCGCATTGGCTCCCCTAAATTTTCACGTCTATGAGCTGTCAATAAAATCATGCGATCATTGCCTATTTTGTCTAATACAGGATGCGTATAGTTCTCACTAACTGTCGTTGCTAATGCATCTATAGCCGTGTTACCTGTCACAAAAATAGTGTCTTGATTTTTGTTTTCATCTAAAAGATTCTTCTTAGATACTTCCGTTGGTGCGAAGTGAAGATCAGCCATCACGCCCGTTAACTGACGGTTCATCTCTTCGGGGTAAGGTGAATATTTATTCCATGTACGAAGACCCGCTTCCACATGTCCAATTGCAATTTGGTTATAAAACGCGGCTAAACTCGCAATAAAAGTTGTTGCGGTATCACCATGTACTAAAACAATATCAGGCTTTGCTTCCTTCATGACTTTGTCTAAGCCTTGCAAAGCGTTAGTTGTCACGTCAATTAAAGTTTGACGATCCTTCATAATATTTAAATCATAGTCTGGTGTAATTTTAAATGTTTCCAATACTTGATCGAGCATTTGGCGATGTTGTGCCGTTACTGTCACAATCGCTTCTACTTGCTCAGGATGTTTTTGTAATTCCAATACAAGTGGAGCCATTTTAATCGCCTCTGGTCTCGTACCGAATATCGTCATCACTTTCCATTTTTTCGTCAAAACGATTTGCACCGTCCTTTGTTATATTGTACAAAAAAGTTCAATTACGACTATTTCTCCGTTGGTGGCGTAATTGCCTAGATATACTATGAAACGTCCTTCAATTAAGAAGGACGCTTTCAAGAGTTATAAAGTTGCTTTACAAGTCAAACATAGCTATTCGTTTACAAATTACTTCTTACTTTGTACCGAATAGACGGTCTCCTGCATCACCTAAGCCAGGTACAATATAACCATGGTCATCCAACTTTTCATCAAGTGCAGCAATATAGATGTCTACATCTGGATGCTCTTCTTGAATTACTTTTACACCCTCTGGCGCAGCAATTAAGCACATAAATTTAATGCTTTTCGCACCACGTTTTTTCAATGAGTTGATCGCCTCTACTGCTGAACCACCTGTTGCAAGCATTGGGTCTACAATGATGAAATCACGTTCTTCTACGTCTGCTGGCAGTTTTGCATAATACTCTACAGGTTTTAATGTTTCTGGGTCACGATAAAGACCGATATGACCAACTTTCGCTGCTGGAATTAGCTTTAAAACACCGTCTACCATGCCGATACCTGCACGTAAAATCGGTACGATAGCAAGTTTTTTACCAGAAAGAACTTTTGTTTTTGCAACTGTAACCGGTGTCTCAATTTCAATCTCTTCTATTGGCATATCACGTGTGATTTCAAATGCCATTAATGTTGCGACCTCGTCTACTAGCTCACGGAATTCTTTTGTTCCTGTTTTCTTATCACGAATATAAGTTAACTTATGTTGGATTAGTGGATGATCAAATACGTATACTTTGCTCAAAGGGGTTCTCTCCTAACAGTTCGGATTTCATTTTTATCCCGTACTAACGGATGCTAAAACACCACCTCAAAATGAAGTCTAAGCAAGAAGTTTCAGTGGGGATTAAGCATCTGTAAGTACCCGATTTATTTCAACTAATAATCGATGGAATACCCCATCGATTAAAGTTTCATTTTATCTCAACTAGTATAACAGAAAAAAGGAGCCGTCTCAAAATTTAATTCAAGACGGTTCCTTTTCCAGAATGTTAGCTACATGTAAATGCGATTTATACATCTAATATGGCATCAAGTTGCTCAATCGGCATTGGTTTATAATAGAAGTAACCTTGTCCAACCGTACAACCAAGTGCACGTAATATTTCAACCTGTTCCTCGTTTTCTATACCCTCAGCTACGGATGTCATTCCTAGATTTAAAGCAAGTTGAATAATCGAACGGACAATAGCAAGTGTAGCCGCATCATTAATATCGCTAATAAAGCTTCGGTCAATTTTCAATTCAGTAAATGGCAGTCTTTGCAGATAGCTTAGGGAAGAAAAGCCCGTCCCAAAGTCATCCACGGACGTTTTAAAACCATAACTCTTTAGTTCTTGAATAATAGCTAGTGCTGTTTGGAAATCTACTAAACCAATATTTTCAGTTACTTCTAATATAATATAGCTTGGATCAATATTGTATTTTTGGACTAACTGCAATATATCCTGCACAAACTGAGGGTAGTAAAAATGGTCAGGTGAAATATTCACTGCAACCTTCACCAATTTTTTTCCCAATCCTTGCCGTTCCGCTAGCCACGCAAGAACCTGTTCTAATATTTGCGTATCAATTTCTCGCACTTTTCCCGCATTCTCCGCAACTGGTATAAATGCAGCAGGTGATACAAAGCCAAGCGTCGGTGAAATCCAACGAGCGAGTGCTTCAATACTTTGAATCTCCCCTGTTCGTAAATCTACTTTTGGTTGTAGATTCACGGAAATCTCTTTGTTCTTGAGCGCATGGGATAAATGATTCAAAACCTGCATTTGCTGCTCTAATACATCATTTCGTTCCTTTGTAAACACTTCCATATGAGTTCCAGATTTATTGACCGCATAGGATAAAGCGTTATCTGCAAAGCGTATGGCGTCAGCAATTTTAATATCCTTATCGAATGAAGCAATTCCGGTTTTTAACGTAATGTATATTTGCTTACCAACTATCGTGAATGGCTGGCGTATTAATTCTTTTATACGTCTATCATAATTCGTCAAATCTTCATGGGGAGTCATATACGAAATAATGAGACTAGAGCTTGTAAATCGAGCGATATATTCATTATGCTCATTTTTATTTTCATTGAGTCGTTTTGCAATTTGTCTTAATAGCTCGTCCCCAGCTTCTCGACCATATAATTCTACAACTTGATGAAATTCACTAGGCTTTAAGATTTTTATAAAGCCACGTTGTCCCTGCTCTTTCTCATTTTCTATCCTATTTACAAAACTATGGCGATTGGGCAATCCAGTCGTGATATCCATATATGCTAAATCCCATATTTTTTTCTGCGTTTTTGCATAAGCATACGCTAACGCTACAAGTGATCCGATCTTTCCAAACACATTCACAACGAATGTAGGATCACTCGGATAGTGGTTATGGAATATCGCAAACAAGCCTATCACTTGTTGTTGTTGATTGCGAATTGGAACGAAACAGCCTGATCGCTTATTGAATGAAGTGGCAAACTTTTTATGTGCTAGTGGAAGCTCAATTTCTTCTAAATTTTCAGCTAAAATAAATGCTTCTTCCTGCATAGCTCTATGATAAAATTCATTGCAATCACTTATCTCAGATAATTCACTACTGTTACAATTAGCCGTGAAAACCCGAAATTGATTTGCTTCCGTTTTTATAAGTATCATGCTGTTCACATATGGCATAAAAAATTCATTTATAGACTTACAGACAATACCCATTTTTTTATCAAAGGGATTGTCCTTTTCAATTGCCTCATACATCGCTTTCTCAAGACAGATTAAAAATTCCTCAGTATGGTAATACGTAACATCCTTTACAAGTAATAATACAAATAATGTTTCATCCTCATTATTTTGAAAAGGAAGCGCCTGTATTTCCGCCCAAAAAGGAGGCTTTTCAAAGCAATTATGGTGAAGTTTTGCTTTTACCATTGCTCCGTTATGTACTTTTTCCTTAATCATTTCAATTGTTGTCATTTGCATTTTACTAGGAAGCATTGAAAAATAATCTTTGTTTAGTATTTGTGAACTTGTAGCGTTCGTAAGTTTACAAAAAGAATCATTCCAATCTATGATGCTATAATTCTTTTTCGCATCAAATATCACGTAACTCTCTTCAGAGTTATCACCTAATTTACGAATAGTAGTTAATAAAATATTATTTTGTAAGTCTCTCGCTTTAGCAATCATCCAACCCCTCCCGTCTGTAACACATTAACCACCATGTCATTTATATTGTACATAAAAATTCAATATTTTGTCACTTTTATAAAAAATTCTTCTCTATCAGGTCATTATTTGTCCTTCAACCACTTAAATATTTCCTTTCTTATTTATTTTATGTAAAAAAAATCAAAAATAGGATTATTTTACTTAGGTAATTGAATAATTTATACTCTTTATCGTTTTACCTGCTTTTCAAAAAAAAAGAAAGGCTGTGCCTGAAGTGAAATAATACACTTTAGGCACAGCCTTATTGATAATAATTATACGTATAATGGATGTTTGTCAGTTAAAGCTATTACGCGATCTTTAGCTTCTGCTTTCACTGCTTCATCTTCTGGGTTTTTAAGTACCGTAGCGATAATCGCACCAACTTCTTTCATGTCTTCTTCTTTAAAGCCACGAGAAGTAACTGCAGGTGTGCCAATACGGATACCAGAAGTAACGAATGGAGATTCAGTATCGTAAGGGATTGTATTTTTATTTGTTGTGATACCTACTGCATCTAGCGCGTGCTCTGCTACCTTACCAGTTAAGCCAAGAGATTTTACGTTAAGAAGTAATAAGTGGTTATCTGTCCCACCAGAAACGATTTCAACACCTTCTGCAATTAACACTTCTGCTAATGCTTTCGCATTTGCTTTAATCTGTTTTGCGTAGTCTTTGAATTCTGGCAGTAATACTTCGCCGAATGCTACAGCTTTTGCCGCGATTACATGCATTAATGGACCACCTTGTATACCAGGGAAAACAGATTTATTTAACTTTTGTTCCCAATCTTTAGAAGCAAGAATTAAACCACCGCGTGGACCACGTAATGTTTTATGCGTTGTAGAAGTAACAAAATCAGCATATGGTACTGGTGATTGATGCTCACCCGCAGCTACAAGACCTGCAATGTGTGCCATATCTACCATAAAATATGCGCCTACTTCATCAGCAATTTCACGGAATTTAGAGAAGTCAATTTCACGTGGGTAAGCAGATGCACCTGCAACGATTAGTTTTGGTTTATGTTCTAATGCTTTTTGACGTACATCTTCATAGTCGATAACCTGTGTATCTTTTGTTACACCGTATTCCACGAAGTTATAAAGAATACCTGAGAAGTTTACTGGTGAACCATGAGTTAAGTGACCGCCATGAGACAGGTTCATACCAAGAACTGTATCACCTGGTTCTAAGATTGTATGGTATACTGCCATATTTGCTTGTGCACCAGAATGAGGTTGTACGTTTGCATATTCTGCGCCGAAAATTTCTTTTACACGGTCACGTGCGATATCTTCCACAACATCTACGTGTTCACAGCCACCATAGTAGCGTTTGCCAGGGTAGCCTTCCGCATATTTATTTGTAAGAACTGAACCTTGTGCTTCCATAACTGCTTCAGATACAAAGTTTTCTGATGCGATTAACTCAATATTCGCTTGTTGACGTTTTTTTTCTGCTAAAATCCCATCTAATACTGCTTTGTCTTGTACTGCTAATTTTTCGAATGTCATGTTTGAAAAAGCCTCCTAAGTAATGGTTTTTTAATGTACTTCTTAAAAGAAGTAGTGTTACTTATATACAGCACGCTCGCCGCCTATTCGCTTCGGACGTGTTGTTGCAATTGTGACAACAGCTTCTCCCACAGTTCGGACAGTTGTTCGAACAGGAACAGCTACTGCCTTTAAATGCATGCCAATTAGTGTTTGACCAATGTCGATACCTGCATTCGCAAGCACTGTCTCTACTACAACAGGCTTTACAAACTGTGTATACGCATAAGCTGACATGGATCCACCTGCTGTACGGACAGGGACAACAGCTACTGGTTCATAGCCAAATTGTTCTGCTATTGTTGCTTCTATAGTGATAGCGCGATTAATATGCTCACAGCCTTGGAACGCTAAATGCAACTGATGCTTCTTTGCAAATGCCAATAATGGCTCAAAAATTGCCTCTGCGGTTTCAAGTGCGCCTGCTGTGCCAATTTTCTGACCAATCACTTCAGACGTAGAGCAGCCTACGACAAAAATAGTATTCGGTCGTAAGGTTACCTGCTCTTCGAATTCACTGAGTAACTGAGTCAATTGCGTTTGTATTTGCTGTACAATCACTAAGCTCAGCCCCTTATTTAGACGTCTTGGCATTTACGTCACACGCAGAAATCGCCTGACCATATTCAGCCAGCGATTGTCACATGTTAATGATCGTAAATGCTAGTTCTTATTGTTCTAATTCAGCGATTTTTTCTACGCGACGTGTATGACGGCCGCCTTCAAAATCTGTTTCAAGCCATGTTTTGGCGATTTCACGTGCAAGACCAGGGCCAATAACGCGTTCACCCATCGCTAAAATATTCGAATCATTATGGCAACGCGTTGCCTTTGCACTAAATACATCGTGTACTAAAGCACAACGAATTCCTTTTACTTTGTTTGCTGCGATGGACATGCCAATCCCTGTGCCACAAATTAAAATACCTTTATCAAATTCCCCGTTCGCAACACCCTCAGATACTGGCTTTGCATAATCAGGATAGTCTACTGAATCCGCAGATTGTGGACCAAAATCTTCGTAGCTAATATTTAGCTCATCTAACAGTTGCATAATCTCACGTCGTAAGTTATTGCCTCCGTGATCAGAAGAAATTGCTATTCTCACTGGGTTCCCTCATTTCGAATTATAGTCAACACTAGTTTACCACTTCTCTCTCAATAATAACACGATTATTCTTGCATTTTTATGCTGATTTCTCCTGAAAGACGAACATTTCTTGTTATTACATAAAAAAACGTTCATTTTTTAGTTGATTTATCTGTGGATAATGTGAATATCATGTTGATAAATTCGGTTTATGGTCTTTTGTTTTAATATTCCATCTTCTGAAGGTTTTCTACTTTTCTAGCTACAATGGACATACTATTTCAATATTTTTTACAAAAAACTAATTATAGTGAATTTATAACGAGAGCGAAAAAAAAAACGAACTCACTAGTTTATCTAATGAATTCGTTTTTCAAGCTAAGCTTGTCTATCAAATTGTTGAATCATTTTATGAAGTTCTTCGGATTGTTTTTTCAAGTCCTGTGCTAGTTGCTCAACCTGCTCTATTGCATACGCTTGTTCCTCTGCAGCACTGCGAACTTCCTGAGCACCAGCCGAGGTTTCCTGAGCAATTGCTGCTACTTCCTGTGATTGTCTAGCCGTTGTTTCAATATTGTACATTTGTTGTTCTATTAATGAAGAAATTTCCACAATTGACGTCGCCATCTCGTGTACACTTGAGGACATACCCTCTACAGCGGACGTCGTTTCTGAGACACGCGCAGCCTCTTTTGTGGCAAAGGATACCTGTTGATTCATTTGTTTAACGACAACACCAACATTTTGCTGCATTGTTTGGATAAGAGATGTTATTCCTTGTACGGCTTTTGCACTTTCATCCGCTAAGCCACGTACTTCTTCAGCGACAACTGCAAAGCCTTTTCCGTGCTCCCCAGCTCGCGCTGCTTCGATAGATGCATTTAACGCTAGTAAATTTGTTTGTGATGCGATGTCGCCAACCAAGCTAATAATACGTTCTACCTGCACAGCATTATCTTCTAGCGCGCGAATACTTACTAATGCCTCATTGTTGCCAGCCGCAATTTGCTGAATACTATTGACCAATGTTTCAATAGCTTTCGTTGTTGTCGTTAAATTATGTAAAATTTCTTTTGTTTGCGTTGCTGACTGTTCCGCTCTACTATTCACTTTAGTTGCAAGCGCTCGGACATCTTCAATTGCCTCGGCTGTATCCTGTACTGCCGTAGCTGATGCCTCTGCACCAGTGGAAATATGCTTCACTGTAGACGCTATTCCTTCTGCTTTTTTTGTTGCAACCCCTGCTTCGTCAGATAACTGGATAATCGATTGGTTCGTTTGTTGGAAGTTTTGATCGATACTTTCCACCATTTGTCGTAAATTTAGCACCATTTGTTGGAATGCCTCTGCAACCGAGTGAATCTCATCATTCGTTTTCGGCATTTTTACATCCTGTCCAATTTTTCCTTGTGCTACGCGAGAAGCCGAATATTCAAGTTGTTGTAAAGGTTTGATTAATATAACACTGAATATTCCTGCGAGGATACTTGACCAAGCAATCCCTAATATATAAGTAAACACTTCAAACAGCCTACGATTGATTTCTGGGAAAAAGGTAGGTTGTACATATTCAATGAATATAAAACTGATACTATATGTGATTAGCGCAAGAATGCCGACAAATAATATAAGTTTAAGTCGTAAGCCAAACTTTTTTTTCATAGTGCTCCTCAATTCTTTTTAAGTTTTTTTACTAATCGATCTACCAATTCCTTTAACTCTGTAAATGTTTCTTCATAGATTGCTTTACTGCCACCATACGGATCTACAACATTTTCTAAACTACCTACACTTGTATATTCTTTAAGTGTAAAGACCTTCCCTTCTGCATAAGGAAAATTAGCGATGACTGCATCTCTATGAGCTGCTGTCATTGTTAAAATTAAATCTGCCCAGTTCATTTCAGTTCCCGATAATTGCGTTGCTAAATGCTGGTGTGTCATATTCGCTTCATTCAGTATTTGTTGCGCATGTGCAGACATTTCAGCGTTAGGCATAGCATAAATACCTGCTGAACGAACCTCAATATTGTCAATTTGTTTATGTTTCAAAATTACTTCTGCCATTGGACTGCGACAAGTATTTCCTGTGCACACAAATAGTATATTCACACTTATCACCCTCCTACTAATTAACATTTTGCTGGATAGCTAGAATACTCATAATGATAAAAATAATGCCTGCAATAATTTGAATATTCTTTCCCAAAAAAACCTGACTCCTACGGGCAATGACTAACGCCCCATAAGAACAAATAAGAGCACTCATTCCTGCACTAATGATAAAAATCGTTTTCTCTAAATTTAGCATACCAAAAGAAACACTTACTGAAAAGGTATCAAGGCTGGCAGTCACGGCTAAAAGGACAGGTGAAATCGTTACTTTTTCATCTTTATGTGAAACTAATAGTAAATGCAGGCCAATACTAAACAATAAAATACTTGAAATCCATTGCCCCCATTCTAACAAGAAGCGCACTAAATAATTCCCTAATTCAAATCCTAACAATGGGAAAAGCATATGCAATGCCGCCGTCCACACTGACAATAATAATCGATATCTAATATTTGGTATTAATACATATAAACCAATTACATCAACTGACGTTAAAATACCTGCAAGAATTCCCTGCAAGAACGCACTCCCTCGCTACCTAATATTTTATCATTTTATGCTAGAAAATACAGTATTATCATAATTTCCGGCATACATTTATTAAATCTATTGGTAACTAAAAAACTCACCTATTTATTGTAAAATAGATGAGTTTTTATTTTATTTCGCATACCATTTTCCACCAGCTGCTTTTTCAAGTCTATTCATAATGGCTGCACCGACACCTTCAGTCGATGTTGTCGTCGCTAATATCAATGAGGCTTGCGTTTTATCACAAGCACGTAATGCATGGTACAACGCCGCACCCATCTCTTCTTTAATACCCGCTTCGCCAATCGAGAAATAATAATCTGTCTTGATAATACCAAAACTTTCTGGTGCAAGTAGCGCGACTTTATGCCCTTCTAATTGAAGGTGCAAAATGGCCTGTGCCACCTTCTCCTTATCACAATCAATTAAGTATACAGGTGCATTCGGAGCATAATGCGTATATTTCATGCCTGGGGCTTTCGGTGTAGACGCCATTTTCTGTTCTATTTTTGTAGGCTGAATAACTGGTCCAATTACTTCCTCAAGCATTTCCTTCGTAATACCACCAGGACGTAAAATGACCGGTGGTTCGTGCGTAACATCAAGCACAGTTGATTCAAGACCAATGCCTGTAGAACCTCCGTCTAAGATATATGGTATATAGCCTTGTAAATCGTCCTTTACATGAATCGCTTCAGTTGGACTTGGCTTTCCACTACGATTTGCACTTGGCGCAGCAAGTGGTTTTTTAATCTGTTGGAGTAATGCTAATGCAACTGGATGATCTGGCATTCGCATTCCGACAGTGTTCAATCCTGCTGTCACACTTTTCGCTAGCACGTTTGGCTTTACCGGCATAACTAGCGTAAGAGGACCCGGCCAGAATATATCCATGCATTTTAATGCAACTTCTGTAATATCTTCTATATAAAGCTTAACTTCTTCTTTTGTACCAATGTGGACAATGAGTGGGTTATCTGAAGGGCGACCTTTTGCCTCAAATATTTTTTTTACAGCACAATCATTTGTTGCAACAGCGCCTAAACCATAAACCGTTTCAGTGGGAAATGCCACAACCTCACCTGCATTTAAGATATCCACAGCCTGTGTATAATTCGTCTGACTATTCACATTACTGTCCACAATCTTACAAACGGTTTCCATGACGAATACCTTCTTTCAATTGTTCGTATTTACTGAATTTATCCACATTTTGTTAATAACTTACTTAAAATTGTGTATAAGTTATCTGAATTTGTGCACAATTTATTCGAATAAGCCTTTAATCCATTCCCAAATAAAGAATGTCACCTGTTCTTGTTCTTCTTCCACTTCATCCTCTTTTTCTGGTTCACAAACGGACGGAAATATGCTACACCACCAGTTGTCACCACGTGCATCACCTATTTTCACGACGATGGAATGGTACATATTTTGTGGATAAAACATCGCATCTTGTCTCTTTGGTGGAAATAAGTTATCCCCAAGTTCAACCTGTGTACGTACTTGTGGATAATTTACTTTTAATTCTTCTTCAATTTGCTGTTTTAATGTTACAAATTGCTCACTATCCACAGCATTAGTAGCAGCTACTAGATTAAAATAAGGTTTCAAATCTTTCACAAGTTGCTCTTTTTCTAATTGATCGCTAGCCGTATTACTATTTGCAATCACTCTTATACGAAAATCGTTCTCTTGCTCACTATTCGTCGTTCCCTGTGCAGCGCCTATTAATGATGGAATATATAAAATACATAATTGTAAAACTATCGCCATTAATACTAGCCTCACAAAAGCTAGTAAGATATTTTGTTTAGGTAATCTAATAATCTTGTATTCATTCAACATAAAAATCCCTCCTTGCTCCACATTGTTGTCAAGAAGGAGATTCTTTATACATGAATCTCACAAAAAATCATTCTAGGTTTTCCATTAATATCTTTTCCTACGGTAACAGTAGCCTGTGGAAAACTATCCTTAAAAAATTTCGCCACCTGTTCCCCTTGCGTATAACCAATTTCAAGACCAATGAGAGATGGCCTGTTCATAAGTGCAGGCAATTGTTCCGCTAATTTACGATACAACATGAGTCCATCTTCTTCAGCAAAGAGCGCGCTATGCGGCTCATGCTCCAAAACTATATTAGACATTTCCTGCGCTTCATCAAATGCTATATATGGAGGATTCGATAGTACAACATCAAATTTCTCCCCTACAAGTGGCTCCGTTAAATCCCCAAGTCGAAAATCAATATCTGCTGCTAACAATCGTGCATTTTTTTGGGCTGTTGATAGGGCTGCAACCGATAAATCTGTTGCCACTACTATTAATTCAGGGCACTCTAGCTTCATAGAAATAGCTATTGCACCACTACCTGTACCGATATCTGCTAGTTTCAATGCTTTATCTTGAAATATTTGACCGATACGATTTACAGTTCCAAGTACTAACTCCTCTGTTTCCGGTCTAGGAATAAGCACCGATTCATCCACTAAAAACGTACGACCATAAAATTCTTCACTACCGACACAATATTGCACAGGACGTCCGTTGGCATGCTCCTCAATTAGCGCTACAAATTGTTCACCTTGCTCAATACTTAATACATCCTGCAAGTGTAGCATGACACCTGAATATGAAGTGCCTAATATGTGCTGCATCACAATGCGTGCTGCTGTTTCTTCACGCCCATTATCCACTAAAAAAGAAGAAGCCCAATCAAGGGCCTCCATCACATTTTTATAAATCATCGTTTAATCGCTCAAGCTTTGATGCCTGCTCTTCTAAAATAAGTGCATCAATGATTTCGTCCAGTCTACCCTCGACGATTTGATCAAGCTTTTGAATCGTTAAACCAATGCGGTGGTCTGTCACGCGGTTTTGTGGATAATTGTATGTGCGTATACGCTCGGAGCGGTCTCCCGAACCTACTGCTGATTTACGTGTTGCATCGACTTCCTTTTGTGCTTCTTGCAAATACTTATCAGCTACACGCGCTCGAAGAATTTTCATTGCTTTTTCACGGTTTTTAATTTGAGAACGCTCATCTTGCATGGATACGACAACACCTGTTGGTAAGTGAGTCATACGAACAGCTGACATCGTTGTATTTACTGACTGACCACCCGCACCAGAAGATGCAAATGTATCAACACGGATATCTTTCTCATGAATTTCAACGTCTACTTCTTCAACCTCAGGTAAGCACGCAACTGTTGCTGTTGATGTATGAATACGGCCTTGTGATTCTGTTGCTGGCACACGTTGTACGCGGTGTGCACCATTTTCAAATTTGAATTTTGAATACGCACCTTGCCCGTTAATCATAACAATAACTTCTTTATAGCCGCCCATTGGGTTTGGCGTTGCTTCCATAATGTCAATTTTCCAGCCCTGTGTTTCTGCATAACGCGAATACATGCGGAATAAATCCCCTGCAAAAATATTCGCCTCGTCACCACCAGCTGCACCACGAATCTCCATAATAACGTTTTTATTATCATTTGGATCTTTCGGGATTAGTAACACACGTAAGCGTTCTTCTAATTCCTCTTGCTGTTCTTTTAAGGAATTGAACTCTTCCTTCACCATCTCGTGCATGTCAGGATCTTTTTCGTTATCTAACATTTCACGTGCATCTGCTAATTGCGCTTTTACTTCTTTATATTCACGATAGGCATCTACTGTTTCCTGAATATCAGACTGTTCTTTTGAATAATCACGTAATTTTTTATTGTCGTTCACAATATCAGGGTCACTTAAAAGCTCATTCAGCCTTTCATAGCGATCCTCTACGGCTTGCAGTCGATCAAACATGGGGTTTCACCTCTATTTAGTTATTTAGTTTTATTCAGCGGACGACAATTACGCCCTAACGTAATTGAAGTATAGTAATTTTCATTAATTCCACTACTTAGTATAAGAAAAATTTCGCATGTATGCTACTTTTTCTTATTTAGTTAAAGCGTTACCTTCTTTTAAGTCGCTACAACCAATACATACAAAGTCGGGCTCACATTTACCGCAACACTTGCTGTTTTGTAACTGTTGCTATAGCAATGCGACAACAGGCAATTGGCATTTTCACACTTTCTTTATAGTGATGGATGTGCGTGACATTTGCGACATACAGGAAAGTAGGAATCATTGCCGCCAATTTGAATTTGGTCACCTGTGTAGACAGGATGCCCATTTTCATCAACCCGTAAATTCATTGTCGCTTTTTTATGACAGAACCAACAAATTGTTTTCATTTCTTCAATTTTATCTGCATATGTAAGCATATACTGACTGCCTTCAAACAGCTCATTTTGAAAATCATTTTTCAAACCAAAGCCCATCACTGGAATATCCAGCTCGTCCACAATATTCGCTAATTGCAACACATGCGCTTTTTTTAAAAACTGTACTTCATCGACAAGTACACAATATGGTTTCATGACATTATTTTTCACAAGTTCATAAATATTTGTATCTTCATAGACAGGGGTGGCTTGTTGTCGTAACCCCACTCGACTTGAGACATATCCTACCTCATCTCGCGTATCAAGCCCAGATGTAAAGATCATCACTGGCTTTTGTTGTTCCTCATAGTTATGCGCAACTTTTAATATCTCAATTGATTTACCACTATTCATCGCGCCATGCTTAAAGTATAACTGCGCCATTTTGTTTTCTCCCTTTCCTCTATCGATCATGGATTCTCACTTTATGCAGTAGAATTTTCCCATGGTGGTTAGCGACTTTGCTTCATTGACCTGTATCGGTAAAAACGCCACCTTTAGCAATTACAACAAAACGACATCGTGTCGGCTCATATGCATGCTGCTTAAACACTATTCAAAATCCAGACGCCAAATATTTTTGACGTGAAAGCGAAGCGGCAGCAGGCGTAATTGAACAAAAAGACCGTACACACACTCACTATTTACTGAAAAAAATACCTGCCAAGCACATGCTTGGCAGGTATTAAACTAACATTAGTTTTTAAGACCGTATTTTTTGTTGAAACGATCCACGCGACCATCAGCAGACGCGAATTTTTGACGGCCAGTGTAGAATGGGTGACAGTCGTTGCAGAACTCGACAACGATGTTTTCTTTTACTGAACCAGTTTTGAAAGTGTTACCACAAGAGCAAGTTACTGTTGCTTCTTTGTAGTCTGGATGAATTCCTTGTTTCATATTCGTTTTCTCCTCTCGCCCTGAACCATCTGGAACAGAGTATTATCGAACTGCACCTTACATAGCCCGAATATGTCGGCTACATATGTACACGTTACATACTTTAGAAGTATAACATAAATAATTTCTTTATATCAAGAAAGAAAATCGATAAAAAGGTGCTTTAAATGTCAATCTTATACTTATCCGCGAACTTCACGATAATCATGATCTTCTAATCCGATTTTTTTATTACGTTCCTTGAAACGAATGTTATGCGACGAAACATACGCTACTTTTGGTGCATCAGGCTCTAGATATAGTTTTGCACTATTTAATGCTAATACACCATCCGTAAATGCCCCAGCTATTAACCTTACTTTACTAGGATGATCTATAAAGTCACCCGCTCCAAAGAGGCCATCAATATTTGTTTCTCGCTTTTCATTTACAATGGCAACACCGTCTTGTATGTTGATGTCCCATTTTTCTAGTGCTCCATAGTCACATTTTAATCCATGATTAACAATGACTGCATCAACCTTAATACGCTCCATTACGCCCGTTTCTTTATGCTGTATCGAGACGTATTTAATCAAATCTTCATCGCCATGTAACTGAACTACTTCATATGGTGTCCTTACATTTACTGTGGATTCACGCATTCTTAAAACATTCTTTTCATGGCCACCGAACTCATCACGGCGATGGACAATTGTTACACTTGCCGCAATTTGCTCTAACTCATTTGCCCAATCAACAGCTGAATTGCCACCACCAGAAATGAGGACATGTTTGTTACGGAAGACTTCTAATTCTTGTACAGTGTAATGTAAATTGGTTACTTCAAAGCGATCTGCGCCTTCAATCTCTAGTTTTTGCATAGCCAGAACACCATAACCAACGGCTAGAATCACTGTCTTTGAATAATGTTTCTCACCAGTCGATGATGTCAAAACAAATGTACCATCTGCTTGCTTTTCTAAATTTTCAACCTTTTGGTTCAACACAATTGCTGGATCAAATGTTTTCGCCTGTTGAACTAATTGTTCGATTAATTGTCCGCCTAATATAGGTGTTACACCACCTACATCCCAAATCATTTTTTCAGGGTAGATTAACATTCGACCACCTAATTGCGAGCTGTATTCAATAATTTTTGTTTTCAGATCTCGCATACCACTATAAAAAGCAGTATATAGCCCTGCTGGACCACCACCGACAATCGTTACATCATACAGTTCTTCCGACATATACTAAATACCTCATTTCATGTTTTTCATATTTGTTAACAGGTTTTTGTACTAAGCACCGCATCTTATTTTTCATTTATTTTCTTTTCAACCAACATATTTGTCACTTCTTCTACTTGTGCAAGAACAGCAATCAGATCATATGGCCAAAATCAATCCGGATTTAAATAGAAGACTTTGTTATTTTTCACTGCGTCGATTGATAACCATAAAGCATCTTCTTTGTTTAATGCGGCACCTTTTGACTCATCTAGAAAAATATAGTCTCCTGCATATTCAGGTAACACTTCATAAGATACTTGTTTATACGTTTCACCGGTATCGATTAATTCCTTTTGAAAGTAGCGTCTTCTTTACTACTACAACCTACAAGAATCAGTACAAGTATAAGAAAAAAACCTACAAAAAATATATTTAGTTTTTTTCATTATTAATCTCCCCTATCATTGATAATAATATTCATTCTCAATAATAGTCACTAAAAAATGCCTCATACCTTATTCCTTAATGCGTGCTAATAAATATAAGAAATATGGTGCTCCTAATACAGCAACTACAATTCCTGCTGGAATTTCCGAAGGCTCTAAAATAGAACGACCAATTGTATCGGCCATTAAGACGAGTAGCCCTCCTACTAATGCTGATGCTGGCAGTAAAAATTGATGTTTTGCCCCAACGAGCTGACGTGCCAAATGGGGTGCAATTAAACCAACAAAGCCTATACCGCCACTTACTGAAACACTTGCTCCAGCTAGACCTACTGATGCCGCTAATAGCCAACGTCTTTCCTTTTCAATGGAAGCGCCTAAGCCAACTGCTGTTAAATCACCTAAATTCAAAATATTTAATACTCGTGATTTTGCATAAACGAATGGGAATAATATCAATAACCAAGGTAACAATGATAAAACAAATTTCCAATTCGAACCCCAAATACTACCAGCTAACCATGTGGCAACAAATTGATAATTTTCAGGTGATAAACGGAGCGTCAATACAATCATTGCTGAACTTATACCTGCTGCCACAGCAATTCCTGTTAATAATAGACGCATTGGTGTAATCCCTTCGTGGCGTTTATAGGAAAGTGTATATATGACAATTGCTGTAAAACCTGCCCCTACAAAGGCTAACACTGGTAGCAAGTAAACTGGAGCTGCTGTTGTAGCTGGGAAGAACGAAATAAACAACATTACCGCTAAACCAGCACCTGCGTTTATCCCTAAAATACCTGGATCCGCTAATGCATTTTTAGAAATCCCTTGTAAAATAGCACCTGAAACAGCTAAACCCATACCAACCAATACAGCGATAATAATACGCGGAAGTCTAAATTCATATAAAATTAGTTGCTGTTGTGCATCCCCCTGACCAAACAGAGTACGTATGACCTCCATCGGTGTTAGCTTAATAACACCTGTATTCATACTAATCACAAACGTAATGACAATTAACACCACTAGTATGCTTAAAATAAAGAAATTTTTCTTCCTAGCCTTTTGTTGACTGGCTGTTAGAAAACTATTATGACTCATAGTTCTTTTCCTCCTTTACGCGCGAGGTATAGGAAGAATGGAACACCGATAAAGGCAATAATTGCGCCAATTGGTGCTTCGTAAGGTGGATTGATGATACGAGCAGCGAGATCCGCTAACACAACAAGTAAAGCTCCATACACTAACGAACAAGAAATAATCCAACGATAATCATGACCTACTATGTATCTCGTTAAATGAGGAATTATTAATCCAACAAAGCCGACTGCTCCTACTACAGAAACAGCTGCTCCTGCTAAAATAAGAACTACAATCATACCCCAAACTTTAATAACTGCTGTGCGCTGTCCTAGCCCAATGGCAATTTCTTCTCCTAAGCTAAGGAGCGTAATGGAACGAGACAGTATGAGCGCACCAATCATAGCGACAAGTATCCAAGGAGACAATATCTGAAGGTGATACCATTTCGTCCCCGACACACCACCTGCATACCAAAAAGCTAAATCCTGTCCAATACGATAATACAGTGCAATCCCCTCACCTAATGCTCCTAGAAGTGCACTAACTGCTGCTCCTGCAAGTACTAAACGCATTGGTGTTAAACCACCTTTTGCTAACGAACCTATACCATAAACAATTAATACCCCTAACCCTGCTCCTACAAATGACCATAAAATCAAAAACATATAGGGTAAACCGGGGAAAAAGGCGAAACATACTGCAAGCATAAATGCTGCTCCTGAGTTTAAACCTAACAAACCTGAGTCTGCTAGCGGGTTGCGCGTCATTCCTTGCATAATAGCGCCCGCCACCGCAAAGCAGCCACCTACTAATGCAGCTCCAAGTACACGTGGCAATCGAATATCACGAATAATTTGATGTGCGGTTAAATCTGATGAAAAATGAAAAACAGCTGCCCATACAGTGCCCAATGAAATATCAGCTGCTCCAAATGAAATGGACAAACCTATAGCAAATAGTAATCCAACAAAACCTACAATGAGTGCCACAACAGCACGTACTGGATGAGAACGTCTTTGTAGCTCTTCTAATGTTCCGAGCCCTTCTACTGCTTCTGCTGACGAAGTCATGCTTTTCCTCCTTAATATCTATCCGTTTAAAACTTTATCCCACTTTTAGCTGGCAATCAGACTACACCACGGAATTCCTGAGTAAAGCCATACATTCACTTACCATAATTCGGTTCAACGGATTGTGGCGGTCTTAATTTGAGTTCCTCTTTCATCATGGGGGAAGAAAGGACTCCCCCCCATGATGAGAAGGGAACTTTAGTTACTCAGCTTCACTTGTTTTTTCGTATAATTGGTAAGATAAGCAAATGGGGTTACTACTATATGGACAAAGAGCCATCGTCGCATCGATCTTAAATACTTTTTGTAAATTTTCCTTTGTCATTACTTCATCTGGTTTACCATTTACCACTAATTGTCCGCTTCTCATCGCAATCATAAATTGAGAAAAACGGGAAGCATGATTTAAGTCGTGCAAGACCATAACAATCGTGCGTCCTTCTTCTACATTTAACTTTTGCAATAATAATAGAATATCTAGCTGATGCGCTAAATCCAAATAGGTCGTTGGTTCGTCAAGAATAAGAATATCTGTGCCTTGGGCTAAAGCCATTGCAATCCACACGCGCTGACGCTGACCTCCCGATAATGCCTCAATTGGACGATCACTAAATTCTCTTAGCCCTGTGACATCTATAGCCCAATGAATATATTCGAAATCCTCCTTACGCAACGTGCCAAAGCCTGTTTGATGTGGAAATCGACCGTAGGATACTAATTCAAAGACTGTCAAACCACCTGGAGCCGTTGCTGTTTGTGGCAGAATCGCCATTCTCTTCGCTACCTCTTTGGTCTTCAGCTGGTGAATTGCTTTTCCATCCAAATATACAGCGCCTTCTTGTGTTCTGAGGACACGTGCCACAGCCTTTAATAATGTAGATTTTCCACAGCCATTCGGACCGATAATTGTAGATATTTGCCCTTTTGGAATCGCTACACTTAAGTCCTCCACAATTAATGTCGATGAGTAACCTATGGCAACATGCTCTAGTTCAAGGACTGTCATATTAAACTCCCTTTCCCTTTTAGGATTAAATTGATTTATAGATAAAGGTGTAGAAAGGTGAAAACATCACCACCATTTCTACACTATGGTTAAACACATTTATTAGTAAAATTAAATTTGCAAACCAAATTGTGCTGTATAAAGACCATAATAAGCATTTTGTATATTCATTAATTCATCATGTGTCCCTTCCTCAATAATGCCCTTCTTCGACACAACAACGATACGATCAGCGTCTTTTATTGTTGCTAAACGGTGTGCAATGACTAATGTTGTACGCCCTATGGATAGTTCATGTAATGCCTGTTGAATTGCCTGCTCTGTTTCTGTATCTAATGCAGAGGTTGCCTCATCCAAAATCAAGATTTTTGGGTTTTTCAGGAAGATACGTGCAATGGATAGTCGTTGCTTTTGACCTCCTGATAGCTTGACTCCACGTTCGCCAATTAAAGTGTCTATGCCCTCTGGTAAGGCATTAATAACTTCCTCTAGCTGTGCACGCCTTGCCGCATGCCAAATATCTTCTTCACTGGCCTCTAAATCACCGTAAGCAATATTTTCTCGAATCGTTCCATCAAACAAGAACACATCTTGCTGTACAATCCCAATATGACCACGAAGAGATTGTAGCTTGAAATCTCGTATATCAATGCCGTCAATCTTAATAGCCCCTTCACTTACCTCGTAAAAACGGGGTAACAGACTACAGATGGTTGATTTACCTGCTCCAGATGGACCAACAAGTGCAACCGTTTCACCTGGGCGCACCTGAAGATTAATATTATTTAAGGTGCGTTCCTTATCGGTATAGCCAAAAGATACATGACTAAATGTGATGTCTCCTTCAATGACCTCAATAGCCTTCGCCTCTGGGCGATCAGCAATTTCTGGTGCTGTTTCAAGGAAATCAATATATCGTTTAAAGCCAGCCATCCCTCTAGGGTAAGTTTCTATAAACATATTAATTTTATTAATAGGCCCTAAAAGGATACCTGATAATAAGATGAAAGCGATAAACTCACCATTTGTTAACTGCCCCTGTAAAACAAAGTACGCACCCACAAAAAGTGTGAATAATGATAAAACCTTTGTTAAAATGCCTGAAATGGCTTCATTCCATGCCATTACTTTATAAGAAAATAGTTTAGTCGCTCTGAATCGATTATTATTGACCTTGAAGCGCTTAATTTCATGTTCTTCATTTGTAAAAGCTTGTACAACACGGATACCACTTACATTGTTTTCTACACGTGCGTTAAAATCTGCAATATCTCCAAACATTTGACGGAATGCTTTTGACATAAGCTTGCCAAAAATTATTGTGAGTAACAGAATGATTGGTACTAGAATAAAAATAAGTAGTGTGAAGGTTGGATCAATGTAAAACATTACGCCGAAAGTACCAATAATCGTCATTGCAGCAATAAACATATCCTCTGGACCATGATGAGCAAGCTCTCCAATATCCATTAAATCGTTTGTTAGTCGTGAGACAAGATGGCCTGTTTTGTTATTATCGAAATATCGAAACGAAAGTTTTTGTACATGACTGAACGATTCCTTTCGCATATCTGTTTCGATATTGATTCCTAACATATGTCCCCAATAGGACACAATAAAATCTAAAATCGAATTGAATATGTATAACAAGAACAACAGCAAACTCGCCATTACAATCCACTTTAATTCACCGTCAGGAAGGATATCATCAATCACCTTATTTAATACCAATGGAAAAGCTAGCTCGATGAGGGCCGCTATTATAGCACAAGAAAAATCTAGTATAAATAGCCCCTTATATGGCCTGTAATAAGAAAAGAAACGTTGTAATAACATTGATGAGACCTCCCATTTTTTAAATACTTATATCAAATAACTGATTATTGTATTCTTACAACGATCGATAATGATTATCATTCTTATTTAAGATATACAATACTTCCTAATATTGCAATCTATTTGAATAACTACAACGAAATTTACGCTATTATTTAATAGTCTAGTAAATGAGCTACCCGACAATACATCAGGTAGCCCATCTCTCGAAATATTTGTTTATTGCTTTGATTTCGCTTTTTCTACAATTGGCAGCCATTGCTTCTCAAAATCTATTGCGGATAATATATCTGATTAAAGAATATTCAATTTTATTACCATTATTATTTTTCTCCACTATATGTAGATTGCTACTGTCATTGTTTATTTATTTTTTTGAGACTCTGTAAATTCTACTATTTTATTAGCCATATCCTCAGCTTGATGTAAACCCGAAAGTGGATCAGAGGCAAAATAATACTCTGGCGCTAAATCAATTATTTTATTATTTTTCACAATATCTAAATTTGTCCATGTTGATGGAAATTCTCCACCCTTATTAAAGAAATTTATGAGAAATACATAATCACCAATGTAGTCACCGACCACTTCATAGGAGATATCATAGCGCCCACCACCAGATTCTTGCGTATCAAACAGTTCTTGCACTTTCTCTTGTGGCTTCATGGTAAGTATTTGGTATAATGCTCGGCCACCTGACACGCTATTATTCCCCACGATTGTGGCATTTTTTTCAAATAGATCAAAAATAGTAAAGGTTGCCCCTTCAGGTATTGCAGCATTTATTTTGTTTTGTGCGTTAGCTATACGATTATCGAAATCTTTTACAAATGCATCTGCCTCTGCTTGTCTGCCAAGATATTCACCCATTGCTTTGATTTCATCGGCTGCTGTTTTATGGGCTGATTCAGAAAACACGATTGTTGGTGCTATTTTTTCGTATTTTTCTACATCTTCTTTATTCCAGGTAATGATTAAATCTGGTTTTAATTCTAAAATCTTCTCCAAAGAAGTATTACCGTCTGTTCCAATATTGTTAATTTCCCCATCTTTATAATAAGGTTTTAAAAACGCAGCATAGTCTAAATTAGCTGTAACTGCTCCTACTGGTACAACATCTAACGCTAGAATCTGACCAAGATACCAATCTGTCACTATTCTTTCTGCTTTTACTGGAATTTCAACTTCTCGGCCACTATCATCTGTGACTGTTCGAATTGTAGATTCTTCAGTCTTAGGCGTACCTTCTTTGTTATCAGCTGTTTGAGACGTATCATCACCACATGCTGCAAGTAATACCATTAGACCCAACAAAAAAGGCATCTTTATGTGTTTCATCATTTTCTTCATCATGAAATCATTTTCCCTACTCTCAAATCGTATTGCTTGCGCGAGCTGATTCTCATTGTATTGAAAACGATTCTCATTTGTAATAGCTAATTCGGACATACCGGATGTATATTTCCGCCTAAAAATACTAGGTGCCATAGTTGTTTCCTTTTTAAAGGCTCGACTAAAATAATATTCATCTTCATAGCCAAGTGATATCGCTATTTCTCTGATGCCATAATGATTGGACAATAGATAGTGCTTGGCACGTTCAATTCGAAGTTGCTGCAAATAAATTTGTGGACCAATACCATAACGCTCCTTAAAAGTACGCAAAAGATGTCGTGTACTAATTTTGAGCGAATCTGCAAGTGTCTGGATAGCAACCGGCTCATGAATATGTTGTTCTAAATAGAGACGTGCCGCTTCTACTTTATCCATTTCATGTGGCTTCCCCAATCCTTCATGCAACTCTTGAAAAATACGATAGATGAGTTCATAAAAAGAAGCCTTTACTGATAGATGGTCCTGGATAGAGCTTGTTTTCCATTTATCGTACATGTCTTGAAGTAACATATGAATGCCTAAAGCATTTGCTGGTACACAGGTGAAATCCGTTTGAAAAGGTTGAAACTGCATGTATAAATGCTGTAAAAAGGCGTCTGCGTAAATAACATCGCCTTTATAGTGCATCATGTAATAGCTGATGCTATCCTTTGCTTTTATATTTAGTGATTGAGACTTTCCAATATGGAAAATACTAAAGCGTTGTATTAGATAAGGTTGATCTCCAATTAAGACCTCTGCCTCGCCCTCTGTGATGACTAGTAATGTGCTATGATTCACTATCGTATTTATTTGTATATCAGTATTATTTATATATTCAAACTGCTTCAGTTTGATATATGTGTTCTCCCAAAGAAGCATATACGCCTCATAATTCATATCTTTCTCCTTTTGAAATGTAATAGTATATCTTCATTATATTGATAACGATTATCAATTTCAATTAGACTTTTAAAACAAAAAAATCACCATTAACTAAATCTAGTCAATGGTGATTCTTAATTGTTATAGTAAACCCTTACCTTTAGTAGCTTTCTTCATATCCTCATTTAACTTCTCGAAAAATTCTTCGTTTGATTTTGTTGTGCGTAACTTTTTCAAGAAACGCTCCGAAAAATCAGAAGAATCCGAGAATGTTTTACGAATTGCCCATAGCTTTTCAAGTTGTTCCGGTTCAAGAAGTAGCTCTTCTTTTCGTGTACCTGAACGACGAATATCAAGCGCAGGGAAAATACGACGCTCTGCTAATTGACGATCTAGGTGAAGCTCTAAATTCCCTGTACCTTTAAATTCTTCATAGATGACTTCGTCCATTCTTGAGCCAGTATCGACTAAAGCCGTAGCTAGAATTGTTAAGCTACCACCTTCTTCAATATTACGGGCAGAACCGAAGAAACGTTTAGGTCTATGGAAAGCAGCAGGGTCAATACCACCTGATAGTGTACGACCACTTGGTGGAATAACTAAGTTATAAGCACGTGCTAAACGAGTAATGGAATCCATTAAAATAATTACGTCACGTTTATGCTCAACTAAACGGCGCGCACGCTCTAAAACTATTTCTGCAACCTTTACGTGATTTTCTGGTACCTCATCGAAAGTAGAACTAACTACATCTGCATTCACAGAACGTTCAATATCTGTTACTTCCTCAGGACGTTCGTCAATAAGTAATACAATTAACTCTGCTTCTGGATAATTCGTCGTAATTGAGTTGGCAATTTCTTTTAGTAACGATGTTTTACCTGCTTTTGGAGGCGCAACAATTAAACCACGCTGTCCAAAACCTACTGGTGCCACTAAATCCATAATACGAGTCGATAAATTTTGCTGTGTTGTTTCAAGCTTGATTTGTCGATCAGGATATAACGGCGTCAAAGCCGGGAAATGGACACGTTCTTTCGCTACTTCTGGATCTTCGCCATTTACAGCATCCACTTGTAGCAGACCGTAATAACGTTCGTTTTCTTTCGGTGGACGCACCTTTCCAGATACCTTGTCCCCGTTACGTAGGTCAAAACGTCTAATCTGAGAAGCCGAAATATAAATATCCTCTTTACTTGGAGAGTAGTTAATTGGACGAAGGAAACCAAAGCCCTCCTGCGATACAATTTCAAGTACTCCCTCCATGAAAAAATAACCCTCTTGTTCTGAACGCGTTTTCAAAATAGCAAAAATTAATTCTTTTTTTGTTAGCTTGCTATAATATGAAATTTTATATTGGCGTGCGAGGGCGTAAAGCTCTTTTAACGTCATGTTTTCTAATTGAGCGATTGTCAATGCAGACATATGCACAACTCCAGTCTTTTTCAAAATATATTGCTTTTGTGGGGGTTATCATTGAAGTTTTTTTACGAAAGGCTATGTTAAAACGGTTGATATCCGTACCTGTAATACGCTCGATTTCCTGGGATAGAGGCTAGCTAAGCCGCTTTGCGCTCCGTGCAAGATCTTAGCTTCACTGCTAATTCCTTAGGAGTTGAGCTACAGTTACTCTCCAATCAACCATACAAAACATTAAAGTATAACATTGCCTTATAAAACTATGGGATGGTTTAAATTAAGAAGAAGTTACCTAGCGCAAAAAAGATGCGCTAGGTATATTTTAGAAGAAATTATTATTAATAGCTAGGTTTTTTCTCAAGAGCGTGACGACCTTCTACAAAACGAACAGTACCTGATTTTGCTCGCATAACTACTGAATGTGTTAATGCATAGGCACCTTTATACTGAACTCCTTTTAAAAGCTCGCAATCTGTTACAGCTGTTGCTGCAAAAATTGCATCGTCCCCTTTTACTAGGTCATCTAAATAAAGAACTTTTTCAACATCTACGCCCATTTTTTTGCAACGCTCCAACTGTTCCTCGTCTTCTGGCACTAGTTTCGCTTGGAAGTCTCCGCCAAGGCATTTTAATGCAACCGCAGAAATAACACCTTCTGGTGCACCGCCCATTCCGAACATAATGTCAATGCCTGTTTCATCGAAAGCGGTGTTAATGGCTGCCCCAACATCGCCATCTTGGATAAATTTAATTCGAGCTCCAGCTTCACGAATTTCATCTACAATTGCTTGATGGCGTGGACGATCTAATAGAGTAGCAACCACGTCTGAAATATCTTTATTTTTTGCCTTTGCTACTTGTAATAAATTATAAGTAACAGATGCATTAATATCAACTTTCCCTGCCGCTTCTGGTCCTACTGCAATTTTCTCCATGTACATATCAGGTGCATTTAATAGATTGCCTTTATCTGCAATAGCAAGTACTGTCATTGCACCATTCGTACCTTTAGCTACAATATTCGTACCTTCTAAAGGGTCAACTGCAATATCTACTTGTGGACCACCATTACGAAGGCCAAGCTCTTCTCCAATATAAAGCATTGGCGCTTCGTCCATTTCACCCTCACCAATTACTACTGTAGCATGCATTGGAATTGTATCGAACATTGAGCGCATTGCTGTCGTTGCTGCATCATCTGCCTCAATTTTCAAACCGCGACCCATCCATTTCCCGGATGCGATTGCTGCTGCCTCTGTTACTCGTACTACTTCCATCGATAAACTACGTTCCATTGTTGTTTTTCCTCCCGTTATCGGCATATTTCATTCGCCGAAACATTCAAATTACCTCTATTGTAACATAATTGGCTCAAAACTTTTACCACACATTATTCCTTTAGCTCTGCTACCCCGACCATTATTGTCTCACGTCGAATATCTGCGCCTAAATCACGTAATTTTTCAATAAGTGAGCTATAGCCTCGTTCAATGTGATAGATATCGTGAATTTCAGTTTCACCTTCAGCTAGTAATCCAGCTAATACTAAAGCTGCACCAGCGCGAAGATCTGTCGCTGTCACATTTGAGCCATGTAATTTATTGGGACCGGAAATAATCGCTGTATTTCCTTCAACACGTGCATTTGCATTCATACGACGAAGTTCATCTATATGCTTAAAACGGGCTGTATATATTGTGTCTGTTACTTTTGAAGAACCGAATGCCTGTGACATCAAAACAGAAAGTGGCTGCTGAATATCTGTAGGGAACCCAGGATACACTAATGTCTTGACATCAACTGCTTGCAATGTTGTAAGGTTGGTTTTCGGAATATAAATACTTTCCTCGCCTATTTCAATCTTCACACCCATTTCACGAAGCTTTGCTGTAATTGCCTCTAGATGTAGTGGAATTACATTATCAATTGTCATGCCATCGCCAACTGCCGCCGCCATAATCATAAAAGTTGCCGCTTCAATACGATCAGGAATAATTGTATGCTCTGTGCCATGAAGCTCATCAACTCCGTCAATACGAATAACACTCGTACCAGCGCCTTTAATATTGGCACCCATGTTTGTTAGAAGTGTTGCAACATCAATGATTTCAGGCTCCTTCGCCGCATTTTCAATAATTGTACGCCCTTTTGCACGTACAGCGGCCAACATAATATTAATTGTTGCCCCAACGCTTGCAACGTCTAAATAAATTTTTGCGCCAATCAATTCATCTGCACGTAAATAGATCGCTCCATGCTCATTTGTAATTTTAGCTCCAAGTGCCTCAAAACCTTTAATATGCTGATCGATTGGTCGTGGTCCTAGGAAACAGCCTCCAGGTAAACCAATCACTGCTTTCTTAAAACGACCAAGCATTGCCCCCATTAAATAATAAGAAGCACGAAGCTTTTTCACGTTACCATTCGGCAATGGCAGTGCAATCATATCGGACGGATCAATAATCATTTTACCGTCTTCAAAAGTCACCTCTCCGCCAATCTCTTCTAATAACGCCTTCAATGTCCAAGCATCTGAAATTTCTGGTATCCCTCCAATAGTCACTGGAGAGTTCGCCAAAATTGATGCTGGAATTAAGGCGACCGCACTATTTTTTGCACCACTAACTTTAATTGTACCTTTAAGACGATTCTCGCCCGTAATTTTGTATACATCCATTTTGCGTTCTCCCTCATGATTGGAAAGTAATTTTTGCGTCTGGCTCACTTTATAATCTTATTATTCGCCTTTTCTCTTATTCCAATCCGCTAAAAATCCTTCAATTCCTTTTTCCGTTAATGGATGGTGGAAAAGCTGCTTTAATACTTTATATGGAGTGGTTGAAATATGCGCCCCAGCAAGTGCTGCTGCCGTTACGTGTTGCGGATGACGAATTGAAGCTGCGATAATTTGCGTGTCGATAGTATGAATTGTGAAAATATCTGCAATAGTCTCAATAAGTTCTACACCATTTTGACCAATATCATCTAAACGACCGATAAATGGTGATACATAGGTAGCACCTGCACGAGCGGCCATTAACGCTTGGTTTGCACTAAAGATTAAAGTTACATTTGTTTTGATGCCTTTGTTTGCAAAGAAACGACATGCTTCTAAGCCAGCTGGTGTCATTGGTAATTTAACTGTGATATTTGGTGCAATCTCAGCCAATTCTAGACCTTCTTTAATCATACCTTCAGCATCTAATGCAATAACTTCCCCACTTACTGAACCATCTACAAGCTCTGCAATCTCGCGTAGACGATCGTGGAATGATACATTTTCTTCTTTAGCAACCAATGAAGGGTTAGTCGTAACACCCGATAAAATACCCCATGCATGTGCTTCTTTAATCTCATCAAAGTTAGCTGTATCAATAAAAAATTTCATATTATTTCCTCCCAAACCCTATTTTCTTAAATTATTAAATATCTGTTAAAAATATGCTATTTCAAAAACAAGAGAAGGTCGACTACAAGCATCAACACTTCTCTTATTATGTGTATTCATCTATGCTTTTGTATCATATTAGTTGCAAAAATTATGCTTTTTGTGCACTGCCGAATTCGCGAATTTTACCAATAACTGTTGTTTTAATCGCCTCACGTGCTGGTGCTAAGAATTTACGAGGGTCATAAACAACTTTATCATTGTCAAGGACTTCGCGGATAACTTTTGTTGCAGCGATTTGATTTTCAGTATTGACGTTAATTTTTGCTGTACCTAATGAAATCGAGCGTTGAATATCTTTTGTTGGGATACCTGTACCACCATGTAATACTAACGGAAGATCTGCTAAATTTGAGATTTCTTCCATTTCTTTGAAGCCTAGGTTAGGTTCACCTTTGTAAGGACCATGTACAGAGCCAAGTGCTGGTGCTAGGCAGTCGATATCAGTTAATTCAACCATTTTACGGCATTCTTCAGGATCAGCATAATTGATACCACCGATTACACCGTCTTCGTCTCCACCAACTGTTCCAAGTTCAGCTTCTACAGAAACTCCTTTGGCATGAGCGTATTCAACTACTTTTGAAGTGATTTCGATGTTTTCTTCGAATGAATGATGTGAAGCATCAATCATAACAGAAGTGAAACCTGCATCAATTGCTTCTTTACACTTATCAAAACTTGAGCCGTGATCAAGATGGATAGCTACAGGAACAGTTGTACCATAAGATTCCATTAAACCTTTTACCATTTGAACTACGGCAATAAAACCGCCCATATATTTACCCGCGCCTTCAGATACGCCTAGGATTACCGGTGATTTCTCTTCTTCTGCTGCTTGTAAAATTGCTTGCGTCCATTCAAGGTTGTTGATGTTGAATTGACCAACTGCATAACCTTCTGCCTTCGCCTTAATTAACATCTCTTTCATCGATACTAATGCCATACTAAAAATCCTCCCTTATAGGACTATTCTTTATACATAAATGTGCTACTCAATCATAGCAAAAATAGAGAACGCTGAAAAGTATTTTCAGCGTTCTCTATTTTCAGCGCGTAAGCGAAGTGGCGACGTAGCGACAGCGCCAATGTTTTCTGGACCGAAAGCGTAGTGCAACGTAGCGGCAGGTACTAACTCAATAGTATTTTCAGCGTTCTCTATTTTCAGCGCGTAAGCGTAGTGCAACGTAGCGACAGCGCCAATGTTTTCTGGACCGAAAGCGCAGTGCAAACGTTGTGTACTGTGTCCATAATGTTATAACATTGAAAAACAGGCGGTGTTCACTGCCTGTTAGTTTGACCCTTTAATGTTTTATTGACCTCGTCACGCACTTCAAAAATATCAAAAGGTTTTGTAAAGTAACGAATTGCTCCTAATTCTAAGGCCTCCTGAACAACATTTAATTCACCATAAGCAGTCATCATAAAGACCGGGATTTGGGGCCACTTTTCTTTTAAATGCTTTAAAATTTCAATGCCATCCATTCCAGGAATCTTCATGTCTAGTAATACACAATCAATTGCTTCCTCTTCTGCATAACGTAGTGCCTCCACGCCATTCGCTGCTAAATATGTAATGTAACCTTCCTTTTTTAACACTTCATTTAAAAGCAAACGAATGCCTTGCTGATCATCGACAATTAGTAATCGTTTCACATTTCATTCCGCCCTTTTTGAATTATTATTCTTGCACAAAAACATCCTATAATATGTATAATTCTCCTTTAAAATCTTAATACCTTCTAGTATTATAAATTATCTACTTTTGCTTTATACTTCTTTCAACCATATAATATTGATTGAGGTGGGAACCATGTCGAAAATTCTAACAACTCAACTAAGTGGACTTCTTCAAAGAATAACACAAAGTGAAGAGGAAGCTATTGAAGAAACAGCAAGATTACTTGCACAAGCTGGTATTGGGGAAGGCAATGTTTATTTTGCTTGCTTTGGTGAAATGCAAGTTGTCGAATTAAATGCACTTCAAGGTGTTGAACATTTTGCTAAGCTACAACCGTGGACCAATAATACTGTCGTGAGTGAAGCTGATCGATTGTGTATCTTTACACGTAATGCACAGGATAAGGATGCATTAGCATTAGCACAAAAATTGAACAATAGCTTTATTCCATTTGCAGCAGTCGCTAGTGAAGTCGCTACTACTGAAAATCTTTTAGCTGATTTAGCGTATACATATATATCCACTCGTATACGCGGTGGCTTACTACCTAATGATTTAGGTGAACGCATTGTTGTACCACATGCAATGGCAGCTCTTTTTATCTATGAGGCTGTGAAAATCGCTTATGATGAAATGCTCGGACTCGATGAAGAGGAGCTTTAAGTGCCTAGTATATGTGGATTGTGGATGAATATCCGTGAAATATAGTTTCTACCCGCAACGTAAGTACAACTACACGCCATAGCTCTAAAAATGAAGGAGCTGTCCCAAAAGTGAAAATAGTATGCTAGGAGTACTCAGTACGCCTAGCATGCTATTTTTGTTATCTAGGTGAAATTCCGCGTAGACGCCTGCGAATCATATTTACGACGAAAGCGTGAGTGAAACGTAGCGACAGGAGCAGGAAGCGTCAAGTGGAACAATGGCTAAAATCGTCACGTCCTGTGACATCTTCGTGACCTACATCCTGTTGCTGACGCTTCGCTTTCGCACATAAAACACCTGTTGCTGTCGCTTCGCTTTCGCATAAAAAGCATCTGTTACCTTGATGCGGCTCGTGCCTTGCCGGCGGAAAATGAAACGGATTTCCACCATATAGGAAACGATTTTTATTGTTTGACGGACTTTTGAGACATCCCCTTTGCTGTTGACGCTACATTGCACTTCTCTTTACAAGAAAGGAGTTGCCTCAAATAATTTTTGAGACAACTCCTTGTGTTTTTTATTTAAATGTTGCACCAATGAAATCACGGAATAATGGTTGTGGTCTGTTTGGACGCGATACAAGTTCTGGGTGGAATTGACAAGCTACGAAGAAATTGTTTTCTGGTAGTTCGATAATCTCCACTAATTTGTCATCTGGGCTTGTACCTGAGAAGACAAGACCTGCCGCTTCCATCGCTTCACGGTATTCATTGTTAAATTCGTAACGGTGACGGTGACGTTCATACACAAGCTCTTTTCCATAGGCAACACTCGCCTTTGAGCCATTTTTTAATTTACATGGATACAAGCCTAAACGTAATGTACCACCAATGTCTACGTTATCGTTTTGATCCGGTAAGAAGTCAATAATTGGATACTGAGTTGCTGCATCAAGCTCTGTTGAGTGAGCACCTTGTAAACCAAGTACGTTACGTGCAAATTCTACAGTTGCTAGTTGCATCCCTAAGCAAATCCCTAAGAACGGAACATTATTTTCACGTGCATATTGCGTTGCTAAAATTTTCCCTTCAACTCCACGATCACCGAAGCCACCAGGTACTAATATAGCATCAGCATCTTTTAATAGCGTCGCTACATTGTCAGCTTCTACATGTTCTGCATTAATCCAGTCGATATCGATATCTGAGTTAAATGCATAGCCTGCATGTTTTAATGCTTCGACAACAGAAATATAAGCATCTTGTAGTTCTACATACTTACCAACTAATGCGATTCTTCTTTTATTTGGCAAGCTCTTCACTTTCGCTACAAGATCACGCCATTCTTCCATATCCGCTTCAGGCGCTTCAATACCAAAATGATCAAGTACGATATCATCGATGTCTTGTGCATGAAGATTTAAAGGAACTTCATATAAATGTTCTGCATCACGAGATTCAATAATTTCATGTGGTTGCACGTCACAGAATAATGCTAATTTTTCTTTCATATCTTGAGGTACTTCTTGCTCTGTACGCACAACAATAATGTTAGGTTGGATGCCTAAAGAACGCAATTCTTTTACAGAGTGCTGTGTCGGTTTAGTTTTTAATTCACCCGCTGCCTTAATGTAAGGAATAAGCGTACAGTGAACATACATTACATTATTATGGCCAAGATTCGTTTTCATTTGGCGAATTGCTTCAAGGAATGGTAGGGACTCGATATCACCAACTGTTCCCCCTACTTCAGTAATGACAACATCAGCATTTGTTTCACGGCCTGCACGTTGAATGCGGTCTTTAATTTCATTCGTAATATGAGGGATCACTTGTACTGTTCCACCATTGTAATCACCACGACGTTCTTTTTGTAAAACAGATTGATAGACACGACCTGAAGTTACTGTTGAGTGTTTCCCTAAATTAATGTCGATGAAACGTTCGTAGTGACCTAAGTCTAAGTCTGCTTCCGCGCCGTCATCTGTTACAAATACCTCACCGTGTTGATAAGGACTCATCGTACCTGGGTCAATATTGATATATGGGTCAAACTTTTGTATTGTTACTTCTAATCCACGGTTTTTAAGTAAGCGTCCTAAAGATGCTGCAACAATCCCTTTACCAAGCGAAGACACAACCCCACCTGTTACAAAAATATACTTAGTCATGAAAAAATTCCTCCTTATATTGTTCTAGAAATTGCTAATAAGAAAAGTGCATTCGCGCCCTTTTGTACCTAACTATTACGGTACAGGGAGAGATGTGCCGCTAATGCTTCACTTTCGTTGGGGGGCTTAAAGCGACCTCCGACGCGTAGCGCGAATGCCTTGACATCGATTAGAAAATTTATACTTGCCTATACCTTAAAATAAGAAAAGCCGAGAATTCCTACATAAAATAAATGTAGTCGATTCGAAGCTGTAATCGTTTCTATCTCTTTTTATACTTTCCTTTATCAAATTCGTCTGGGGTGAATAGCCACCTAAAATTTTAAAGAGTACATGATACAATTCAAGATTTAAAGATATCCATCTGAGACTTTAGCTTTATTCAGTCACCGATTATTATACATAATGAATAGTTAACAACATTTATATTCATCTTTCGCCTATAATCATTAAAGAAATAACTGAAAAAGGTAAAAACAAAAAAACGCCCCTCCTGCATAGGTTTGCAGGGGGAGCGTATTGCATACACGGTCTTTCTCCTCTTTAAAGGAGCCCAAGTAAAAGATTAAACGGAACCGTGAAAGAAGTCAAGATTTTTTACTACTTGCACAAAAGTAAGAAAATTCAAAGAGTAAATAATAAATTACACTTCTTCCTCTTCTTCTTCCTCTAAATCGTCTTCGTCAATGAAGTCTTCATCGATTTCTTCAATTTCTTCGATTTCTTCTTCATCCTCAAATTCAACTTCTTCTTTTTCTTCCTCGGTATCTTCTTCAACAAATTCTTCATAATCTTCATCGAAGTCGATATCTTCTTCATCTAAATCTTCTTCTATTTCATCTTCTTCATCTAGAGTAGCCTTAGATTTTTTCTTATGAGTTTTAACAGATGGAGCTGTTTCTTCTTCAATTTGTTCAACCTTAAACCATTCTCGTAAACCCCAACCAGATTCTTGGTTGTATAAGAAGCGGCCATCTACATTCATGTCAGTGTAAAATTGTAGCAAGCGTGATTTAATATCAGCATCACTAAAACCAGTAAGCTCTTTAATAATTGTTAGCAGGTCATTAAATGACACTGAGGCACGTTTTTCAGTTAAAATTGCATAAGTTAAGTTAATTAACGATTCTTCCGCTAATTGTTCCTTTGTCATTTCACGAAAATTCAATTCGTGCACTTCCTTTCCCTCATCACATACGGATGTATTAAAATTAAAAGATGCTTTATCTACATTCAGCAGAACATGCTCAACTCTATAAGTAGTGAGATGAATGCAAGTGTAGTTTTTCCAAACACTAGCTGAATGAAAATAAAACCTCTGGCGGATGTCACAGATGTTTTGTGCGCGAAAACGTAGCGCTAACGCAGTGACAGCAGCAGATTTTGAAAAGAGTTCATTTAAGATGTTAGCTTAACCTCGTCGCATCCTGCGCCAATTTATCTGCCCGAAAGCGAAGCCGCAGGAGCGACGGCGAACTAACCTTTATCGTGCAGGCCTAAGCATAATTCAAAATCCGGACGCAATTACGCCAAGGCGAAATTGCTTTTCCGAGCGCAACTAAAAAAGGCCGCACAAAAGTAACTTTCCATACCATAAGCATAATACCCATTATATACAAAGTTTTAGTCTCTTTGCTAGCTTCAATTACTGTTTTTTATATCACGGATTATTTTAAACCCAAAGTAAAACAAATAAACAGACAATAATAGTAAAGGAATAGCGCCAATTTGCTTATTATACAGGAAAATGACTCCTAACACTAAAGCTAAAATGATAATGTAGTGAATAACTGATTTCATCCTCTACTGCGCCCCCTTTGTGATTTCTATTATAGCGAAAATAAAAAGAAGTGCCTAATCGAAAGACTAGACACTTAAAACTACAGAAGCATTCCGCACAAAATAGAATAATTTGTAAACAGAAAGCAATAACGCATATTTACTTTTTACATATTGCGACGGAACTGTCCACCTACTTCATATAATGCTTTTGTAATTTGTCCTAAGCTTGCTACTTGTACGGTTTCCATTAACTCCTCAAAAATATTACCGTTGTTCACAGCGACTTCTTGTAAACGAGCAATAGCCGCTTCTGAGTTTCCTTCATGCTGCTGCCAGAAGGTTTGTAAATTACGTATTTGTGTTTCTTTTTCTTCCGTTGAAGCACGCGCAATTTCCATATTGTCAATGGCATCATCTGTAGGTGGATTTGGATTTAAGTAGGTATTTACACCGATAATCGGTAGCTCGCCTGAATGTTTTAGCATTTCATAATGCATGGATTCTTCTTGTATCTTGCCACGTTGATATTGCGTTTCCATCGCACCTAATACACCGCCGCGATCATTAATACGATCAAATTCCTCTAACACAGCTTCTTCTATTAAATCTGTTAATTCTTCAACGATAAATGCACCTTGTAATGGGTTTTCATTTTTCGCTAATCCATGCTCTTTCGTAATGATCATTTGAATTGCCATTGCACGACGTACCGATTCTTCTGTTGGTGTCGTAATCGCTTCATCGTACGCATTTGTATGGAGTGAATTACAGTTATCTTGTAGTGCCATTAGTGCTTGCAATGTTGTTCGAATATCATTAAAGTCAATTTCCTGTGCGTGCAAACTTCGACCAGATGTTTGCACATGGTATTTCAGCTTTTGCGCACGCTCATTCGCACCGTATTTATCACGCATAACAACTGCCCAAATACGACGAGCAACACGACCAATCACTGTATATTCTGGATCTAGCCCATTCGAGAAGAAGAATGATAGATTTGGCGCAAAATCATCAATATTCATTCCACGACTTAAATAGTATTCAACATACGTAAAGCCATTAGCTAGTGTAAATGCTAGCTGTGAGATTGGGTTCGCTCCAGCTTCCGCAATGTGATAACCCGAGATAGATACTGAATAGTAATTTCGCACTTTTTGGTCGATAAAGTACTGCTGAATATCGCCCATCATGCGCAATGCAAATTCCGTTGAGAAAATACATGTATTTTGCCCTTGGTCTTCTTTTAAAATATCTGCTTGCACTGTCCCACGTACGACCTGTAATGTTTTTTCACGTGTCTCCGTGAATTCTTCAACTGTCAAAGTACGACCTAATTCTTCCTCACGCAGCTTCACTTGCTGATCAATTGCTGTATTCATAAACATCGCCAAAATAATTGGAGCAGGTCCATTAATGGTCATAGATACTGAAGTCGATGGCGCACAGAGGTTAAAGCCTGCATAGAGCTTCTTCATATCTTCTAACGTACAAATTGACACTCCTGACTCTCCGACCTTACCGTAAATATCTGGACGATAATCAGGATCTTCGCCGTATAATGTCACTGAATCAAAGGCAGTAGATAAACGCTTTGCATCATCGTCTTTCGATAAATAGTGGAAGCGTTTATTAGTACGTTCTGGCGTGCCCTCGCCAGCAAATTGTCGCTTCGGATCTTCACCTTCACGCTTAAACTGGAACACTCCCGCTGTGTAAGGGAATTCACCAGGTACATTTTCTCTATACACCCAGCGTAAAATTTCACCATAATCAACGAACTTTGGCAGTACAACCTTCGGAATTTTTGTACCTGAAAGACTTGTTGTCGTTAAAATCGTACGAATTTCTTTATCGCGAACTTTGGTCACAAATTCGTCTCCAGCATACGCTTCTTTTAAAGTCTGCCAACTATCTAGAATACGCTTGGACTCAGCTGTTAATTCATCACGGATACCTTCCGCCAAAGAGGTAAGTGATGCCACTAGTGCGTCATCCGGCGCTTTTTCTTTGACTGTAGCAATGGCTCCCTCGAGTTGGAATAAACGGCGTGCAAATGCTACCTGTTGCTCTGTTTTTTTATGATAACCTCGCACTGTGTCGGTAATTTCGCGTAAATAATAACGACGGTCATTTGGAATGATGACATCTTGCTTTTGCGTTTTAGCAAATTGTTCATAGCTTGTTTCCCAATTGCTACCTGTTTTATTATTAATAATGTTTACTAACACCGCAAATAAGGCATTTGTCCCCTTATCATTAAATTGACTGGCAATTGTGCCGTATACAGGCATGCTAGCAATCGGTTCATCCCAAAGCTCACGAGAACGTTGAAGTTGCTTTTGTACTTGACGTAGCGCATCTTCTGAACCTTTGCGTTCAAATTTATTGATAGCAATAACATCCGCAAAATCAATCATGTCAATCTTTTCAAGCTGTGTTGGAGCCCCAAACTCACTTGTCATCACATACATGGATAGATCAGTGTACTTTGTAATTTCCGCATCACCCTGACCAATCCCGCTCGTTTCAACGATGATTAAATCATAGCCTGCAACACGCACAACATCTAAGACATCGCCTATAGAAGCAGTCAATTCTGTACGTGATCCTCGAGTTGCCAGGCTTCGCATGTAGACACGATTATTGAAAATGGCATTCATACGAATGCGATCCCCAAGCAAGGCCCCACCTGTTTTTTGCTTTGTCGGGTCTACTGAAAGAATAGCTACACATTTATCTGGGAATTCCTTCAGGAAGCGGCGGATCAGCTCATCCGTTAAGGATGATTTTCCTGCACCACCAGTTCCTGTAATCCCTAAAATTGGCGTACCTTTCGAACGTTTGCATGCTTCCTCTAACATGGCTTTCGTTTCTTCATCGTCATTCGATTCTGCCGCAGTAATTAAATTCGCCAGCAATTCTGGTGTTTCGGTTGTTAAGACATCTAGCTTTTCTTGATAGTCTCCTGTTGCAGTTGAGAAATCCGTGCCTTTAATTTGCTCGTTGATCATCCCTTGTAGGCCAAGCACTCGCCCATCTTCTGGCGAGAAAATCCCAGAAATACCGTACGAATGCAACTCTTTAATTTCACGTGGTAAAATAACACCACCACCGCCGCCATAAATATTAATATGCGGCGCTCCTTTTTCACGCAGTAAATCATACATATATTTAAAGTACTCCATATGTCCGCCTTGATACGAAGATACAGCAATGCCTTGCGCATCCTCTTGAATGGCAGCATTCACGACTTCCTCAACAGAGCGGTTATGTCCTAAATGGATTACTTCTACACCACTAGATTGCAAAATACGTCGCATAATATTGACTGAAGCATCATGTCCATCAAAAAGACTGGATGCTGTTACAAAACGCACGTGATTTTTTGGACGGTATACTTCTACCTTTGTCATATGAAATCCCCACTTTCTCCCCTTAGTAAATCTTCCTTGAGTGTATGAGTCGCCTAGAACCTATCTAGGAGAAGTTGCGTTTTTTTGTGAGTTACCCTCTCCTCTATACGCAACATATAAGCGCACCCTCATACTACCTCAAGTAAAAATCGGTAATTGCAATGTACAGCTATGCAATTACCGATTACCCCTTAAACTTATTAGAACCCCTTAATGCCTGAAATGAATAAAGTAGTCTGTATCTCAATATACTCGCCAAGTGTATGTTGACGATGAAGCGCCCATTTACGGAACGCCCAGCTTTGACCTTGAACGACTAAGCTATTCGCAGCCAAATGAATCTGCTTATCAGTCATTGAAATTTCACCTGATTCTACACAGCGTTTTAATAATCGCTCAAAAGTAGCCACCATTTCGAATTCCTTACTGAAGACATAACGCTGCGCTTCCCTCGACAATGATTTCGTTTCTTGATACATAATCGTCAGTTCATCGACCATACTATCGATTTGAAAGAAATACTCACGAATCATTGCTCTTAACTCTTCTATCGTACCTGCCTTGATTTCGAAACTTGAAAGCCGCTCCATTGCATGATGATATATACTGTCACATACAAGGTACAGTACATCTTCTTTCGTACGAATGTATTCATACAATGTACCGATACTAAAACCCGCTGCTTTTGCAATTTCTCTCGTCGTGGCACGATGAAAACCTTTTTCTTTAAATAATTTAATAGCACCTTGAATCATTTGCTCTCGACGAATGGCAATCAGATTTTCATCTTTCACAGTTGACTGAACTTGGGGCCTTGTACTTTTTTCTGTCATAAATTACTTTGTCAACATACGCGAAATAACCAGACGTTGAATCTCCTGCGTACCTTCATAAATTTGTGTAATTTTCGCATCACGCATGAAACGCTCCACTGGATAATCCTTTGTATAACCGTAGCCACCGAAAACCTGAACCGCCTCAGTCGTTACACTCATAGCTGTGTCGCCAGCCATTAATTTTGCCATTGCCGATGCCTTACCATAAGGTAGACTATTAGTCTCTAACCAAGCAGCTTGGTATGTAAGTAATCTTGATGCTTCAATTTGTGTTGCCATATCCGCTAGTTTGAAGGATACGCCTTGGTTTGCAGTAATTGGCTTACCAAATTGTACACGCTCTTTTGCATAGTCTACCGCTGCATCTAATGCACCTTGAGCAATCCCTACAGCTTGAGCAGCAATACCGTTACGACCTCCATCTAGTGTAGTCATCGCAATTTTAAAGCCTTCCCCTTCTGTACCAAGTAAGTTTTCTTTTGGCACACGACAGTTGTCAAAAATAATTTCAGTCGTTGGTGATGAACGAATTCCTAATTTTTTCTCTTTTTTACCTACCGAGAAGCCCTTATAGCCTGCTTCAACAATAAATGCAGATGTGCTATTTTTTGCTTCTGGGTCTGTTACAGCAAATACGATATATGTATCTGCTACACCACCGTTTGTGATGAATATTTTAGATCCATTTAAAATATAATCATCACCGTCACGTTTGGCATATGTTTTCATACCGCCTGCATCTGAACCTGCGCCTGGCTCTGTTAAGCCGTATGCACCAATATGTTTGCCTTCTGCCATTGGACGAAGATACTTTTGTTTTTGTTCTTCCGTACCGAATTTATATAGCGGCCATCCTGCAAGTGAAGTGTGTGCAGATAATGTTACCCCTGTTGATGCACATACACGCGATAGTTCTTCTACAGCAATTACATAGGCAAGATAGTCAAAACCTGCACCACCATATTCTTCTGGCCAAGGAATACCTGTTAATCCTAGTTCAGCCATTTTATCGAAAATTGTACGATCAAACTCTTCATTTTCATCGCGCTCTGCTGCTGTTGGTGCTACTTCGTTAATAGCAAAATCGCGAATCATTTCACGTAATTGTTCGTGCTCTTCTGTTAATTGAAAGTTCATTGTCCATTTCCCCTTTTATATGAATGAATTTCGCTTTGACGTCATTTGATTCCGTATGTCTTTGAATGCGAATGGAACTAAAACTAATCGCTTCACTTATTGAGATGGAAATTTCTACTGAATCAAATTAAATGTTTACTAATGACTAGCTTTTGAATTTCACTTGTGCCTTCATAGATTTCAGTCACTTTGGCATCACGGAAATAACGCTCTACTGGGTAATCCTCTGTGTAGCCATAACCACCGAAAATTTGCACAGCTTCAATTGCTGTTTGCACTGCCGTACGAGAAGCAAAGAGTTTAGCCATCGAGGCCTCTGCTCCGCAAGGTAAACCTTTGGCACGTAAATCAGCTGCACGATAGACGAGCAACTTTGCTGCTTCTACCGCAGTCGCCATGTCCGCAAGCTTGAAGCCAACCCCTTGCTGTGCTGAAATTGGTTTACCAAATTGAACACGTTGTTTCGCATAAGCTGTTGCAGCTTCAAGCGCTGCCTCAGCAATACCTAAGGCTTGAGCTGCAATTCCAATACGACCAACATCTAAATTTGCCATCGCAATTTTAAAGCCTTCTCCTTCTTCACCAAGGAGATTTGTCGCTGGTATGCGACAGTTATCGAATGTAAGTTGCACTGTACGGGAGCCATGTAAACCCATTTTGTGCTCATCCTTACCTATTACTAAGCCAGGCGTTCCTTTTTCGACAATAAACGCTGAAATTCCGCGCGTCTTCTCGGCTGGATTGGTAGATGCAAAAACGATATAGACATCTGCTTCGCCACCATTTGTAATAAATACTTTTGATCCGTTGATAACATATTCATCACCATCACGTACCGCTTTCGATTGCAATGAACCAGCATCTGAACCCGCGCTGGGCTCCGTTAAGCAAAATGCTCCTAAATATTCTCCAGAAGCTAATTTCGGTACATAACGCTGCTTTTGCTCATCATCCCCAAAGTAAATTATTGGGTTTGTACCAACTGATGTATGCACTGATAAAATAACACCCATCACTGCACTAACTTTGGATAATTCATTTATGGCTAGTATGTACGATGTAAAATCCATCGCAGATCCACCTAGTTCTTCTGGCGTTGTAATACCCATTAAACCAAGTTCACCCATTTGCACAAGTAACTCTCGCGGAAATTCCCCTACTTCCATACGATCTACCCACGGTGCAATCTTTTCTTGCGCGAAATCTCGCACCATATCACGCATCATTATCTGTTCGTCTGTAAATTGTAAATGCATCTATAATGTCACCTCTCTATGTTGGCACGGAGCATTTCATTTTTGCTGAATCATCCCATCCCCATAGGATTATTCGTAAACGTAAAAGCCTCTTCCTGATTTTTTACCTAGCCATCCTGCTGCAACATATTTGCGTAACAATGGACACGGTCTGTATTTACTATCCCCTAATCCCTCATGTAAAATTTCCATGATCGACAAGCATGTGTCCAAACCGATAAAGTCCGCTAATGTTAATGGCCCCATTGGATGATTCATCCCAAGCTTCATGACATCATCAATTGCTTCTTTCGATGCAACTCCTTCATATAATGCGTAGATAGCCTCATTAATCATTGGTAGTAAGATACGATTCGAAATAAAGCCTGGGAAGTCATTTACTTCCACGGGTGTTTTTGCTAATTTTATGGTCATTTCTTCAACAGCTTTGTACACCTCATCCGATGTTGCTAAGCCTCTAATAATTTCCACAAGCTTCATGACAGGTACTGGGTTCATAAAATGCATACCAATCACTTGCTCAGGACGATTCGTTACTGCTGCTATTTCAGTAATCGGTAAAGATGATGTATTCGTTGCTAAAATGGCATGTGCCGGTGCAATCTTGTCTAATTGCAGAAAGATGGATTGCTTCACTTCCATGTTTTCAACAGCCGCCTCGATAATAATATCTACATCACTCGCATCCTGTAAATCTAGTGACATAGTAATACGAGCAAGAATTGCCGCTTTTTCATCCTCTGTCTTACGACCTTTTTCCACATCACGTGTTAAATTTTTTGTAATAACACCGCATCCACGCTCAAAAAATTCTTGCTTCATGTCATTAAGTTTGACCTCATAGCCCGCTTGGGCACAGACCTGTGCAATACCTGAGCCCATTTGACCAGCACCTATGACCATTACCTTTTGAATTCCCATCATTCATGTCCCCCTGTTTTTGGTACTTCAATCATGATGGCATCGCCTTGCCCTCCCCCAGAGCAAATGGCAGCAATGCCAATACCGCCACCTCGGCGTTTTAATTCATGTGCGAGTGTTAAAATAATGCGTGCTCCGGAAGCACCGATTGGATGACCTAACGCAACTGCACCACCGTTGACATTGACCTTCTCCGCATCGAGTTCCGCAAGTTGATTGCTGACAAGCGCTACAGCAGCAAAAGCTTCATTAATTTCGATCAGATCAATGTCTGCTATTGTTTTCTCTGTTTTTTTAAGTAGTTTATTGATAACTAACCCCGGTGTTTGCGGGAAGTTTTCTGGCTCAATCGCGAGCTCCTCATGGCCGATGATAATGGCAAGTGGTTGTCTACCTTCACGCGCTGCACGTTCCTCATTCATTACTACAAGTGCACATGCGCCATCGTTCACTCCAGGTGCATTACCTGCTGTAATCGTACCATCCTTATCAAAGGCAGGCTTTAGCTTAGCAAGCGCTTCCATTGATGTACCAGCTCTTGGTGCCTCGTCGGTATTCACTAAGAGTGGTTCACCTTTACGCTGTGGTATTTCCACAGGTACGATTTCCTCTGCGAAGTAACCTTTTTCAATTGCCATAAGTGCACGTTCATGACTGCGTACAGACCAGGCATCTTGTTCCTCACGACTTAACGAGAACGTAGTCGCTGTCGCATTACCATAACTACCCATATGCGGTCTTGCTTTATCGAAGGCACATGTTAAACCGTCATACACCATACCGTCTATCATTGTAGAATCGCCCATGCGTAACCCTGTACGACCATTCATTAGATAGTACGGTGCATTTGACATAGACTCCATACCGCCGGCAACAATGACTTCTTCGTCCCCTAAACGAATCAGCTGATCTGCTAATGTTACTGCGCGCATCCCCGACGCACAAACTTTATTAATCGTTTCTGTTTTCACCGCAGTTGGTAAATTTGCTTTTAGCGCTGCCTGTCTTGATGGAATTTGTCCCTGACCACCTTGTAAAACTGTGCCTAAAATCACTTCATCCACTTCAGTTGGCACAATATTCGCTTTCTCAAGTGCTCCTTTAACTGCGATTGCCCCCAGATCACTTGCATTGAGTGTGGATAGTGATCCACCAAATTTACCAAATGCCGTTCTAGCTCCTGCTAAAATTACTGCTCTATTCAAGTAAAACACCCCTTTTGTTTTACGTACTCGATGAAGGAATCGATAGTTCCCTTTCAAAAACACCTTAGTTGACTGAACGCTCGCTCGACTCTTCTCGATGAAAAATGGGAGTTTGTTAAGGACTCCCATTTCCATTTAATCTTATTCTACAAAACAATTAATTATTGTGCAATTTATATTTTTCAGATAACAAAAATATCTCTACAACAATTATCTTTTTTCTTCGTTTAGTTATTGTTTCTCATCTTTTTCGATAAAATCAACGGAAGCTACTACTTCTTCAAGCAACTCTTCCGTCGCTTCTTCTATTGCTGCTTCAACAACTTTCACTTTTTCACCGAATACAGAACGCTCTAATAATTCTGCAACGTCGAATGTACTAATTGTATCTTCAACCTCTTTTGCCTTTGTACCATCCTCGAGCATCGTTAAGCAATATGGACATCCAGAAGAAATCACTGATGCATTTGTTGCTAAAGCTTGCTCTGTTCTTGCCACGTTTATACGATTTCCAACATGCTCTTCCATCCACATTAAACCGCCACCTGCGCCACAGCACATCGCTGTCTCACGATTACGTTCCATTTCTACAAGCTTAACGCCTGGAATACCTCGAAGAATTTCACGCGGTGCGTCATATACATCATTATAACGACCTAAATAGCAAGAATCGTGGAAGACAATTGTCTCATCAACTTCGTAATTCATAGCGAGACGATTTTCTTCAATCAATTGATTGAGTAGCTCTGTATGATGATAGACTTCACCCTTCCAGCCGAAATCTTGGTATTCATTTTTGAAGATATTGTATGCATGCGGGTCAATCGTAACAATTTTCTTCACATCATTTTTCTCAAATTCATCAATATTCGCTGTCGCTAGCTCTTGGAATAAAAACTCATTTCCTAGACGACGCGGTGTATCTCCTGAATTTTTTTCTTTATTTCCTAAAATCGCAAACTTCACGCCAGCCTCATTTAAGAGACGACAGAAGGCTAACGCAATTTTTTGTGAACGATTATCAAATGCACCCATAGAGCCTACCCAGAATAGATACTCCATTTCCTCGCCTGATTTTTTCAATTCTTTCACTGTTGGAATATTGACAGTTGGATCAAGATCACGCCAGTTTTCTTTTTCTTTACGGTTTAGTCCCCAAGGATTGCCCTGACGTTCGATGTTTGTCATCGCGCGCTGTGCATCTGGATTTACTTTACCTTCAGTCATCGTTAGATAACGACGTAGGTCAATAATTTTATCGACATGCTCATTCATTACTGGACATTGGTCTTCACAGTTACGGCAAGTCGTACATGCCCAAATCTCTTCTTCCGTAATCACCTCGCCTATTAACGACGGGCTATAAATATCTTCAATGTTTGCGCCCTCAGCACCAGCTGCTATTGCTAGCTGATTGCCCTGTGTATTGGCAAAGAATTGATAAGGTACCCATGGTTTTTGTTTTGTGACAACCGCACCTGTAAATGTTAAATGATCACGAAGCTTGATGATTAAGTCCATCGGAGACAGCATCTTTCCTGTTCCTGTTGCCGGACACATATTTGTACAACGACCACATTCTACACAAGAATATAAATCGAGCATCTGCTTTTGCGTAAAGTCCTGAATTCGTCCTACCCCTATTGCTGGAATATCATCTTCACTTTCCGCATTTTCACCTGCTTCTTCAAGCGCCTCGAAGTCAATTGGTGTTAACGTCCCCGTACGATCCAAACGATTCATGTACACATTAAGTGGACTAACGATTAAGTGGAAGTGCTTCGATTGTGGTACATAAATTAGGAATGTTAATAGAATCAATAAATGTGCCCACCACATGACATAGAAAATACCTACTGCTACAGATGCTGGTAAGAAGCCAAAAATCGCAGCGATTCCAGATGCTACAGGTTCAGTATAAGTTAAGCCTTCCCCATGCCAGATTAAGCCCATACCGTTTGCAAGTAATGTTGATACCATTAATCCGCCAATGAAAATTAATACTAGACCATTTTTCCAACCGCGTTTTAGACGCACTAGCTTTTCAACGTATCGACGGTAAAATGCCCACACTACCGCTACTAAAATCATTAACACTACTAACTCTTGGAAGAATGTGAATACACCATAGAAAATCCCTAGTGGTAAATGGGAATTTGGTGCTAATCCCTTCCAAATTAAATCAATGGCACCTAACTGTACCATCAAGAAGCCATAAAAGAACATAACGTGAATGAGTCCACTTTTTGGATCCTTTAATAGCTTATTTTGACCAAATACATTGACCATTAAATAACGTACACGTTCTTGAACACTTTCATCAAACTCAACCTTTTTCCCCAGTTGTACAAACTTGTAGCGTGTTTTTAACAGATAGAAGAATAATCCTACTGCGTAAAGCACAACCACGACTGTTAAGACAATGTTTGCAATTAGTAATGGATTCATGGTTGGTCCCCCCCTTAGCTTGTCGTAATTTCTCTCTTCGTGTCAAATTTGCTAGCTCATGCGTAAAAGTACGCAATTATGTTACTATATTCATATTCTAATAAATGAGTGAGCATTCAGTCAACACAAATCGGAAATATTTCTGATAATTTTATATTCTTACACTTTATAAGAAAAAAAGCCACCCTGAAATTTTCAAAGTGGCTCTTAAACTTTATTCAGCAGATATTTGTTGGCGGTTGTCACGAAAAATCTATTTTTTAAAAACTTTGCCGCTACGAATATATTCAATGTCCGCTACGTTTAAACGTGCATTAACAACACGTGCAGCGGCAAATAAATAATCCGATAAGCGATTTAAATATTTTTGTACAATTGTTGGTACATCTGGAATTGCTTTCATCAACGTTACCATTTGACGCTCTGCCCGACGTGCAATTGTCCGCGCAATGTGTAACGTTGCTGCTGCTGGTGCACCACCTGGCAAAATAAAGCGTTCTAACGGAGGCGCTTCATCGGACAATGCATCAATACGCGCTTCCAATACTTCAATCGGTTCTTCTGCAAGTTTATAATGGCGTTCCTTCATGACATTTGCTAGATCACCGCCTGCATCGAAAAGTTCATGCTGAATCGTTTCTAAATCAACTAAAATGTCTTTGAATAATTCACGATCTAATTCACTGACAGCCTTCCCGATAAATGAATTTAATTCATCAATAGCGCCATATGTTTCCACACGTAAGCTATCTTTGTCGACACGTCCACCTATAAGACTTGTTTTACCTGTATCGCCTGTTTTTGTGTAAAGTTTCATTCAACTCAGCTCCTATGCTTAATTTTATAATTTTGAATTGCCTGCACCGTCGTTTCAAAAACACCTTTACCAATAATCTTTCCTACATCTGTAATTGGACCACCATATGACATTTCCTCACCCTTTTGAGTAGCGGCAATTAATAGACTATCTGTTGCGGTACCTGTGGCAATCGTATCTGTTCGTTCATCACGAATATTTTCTGACTGTAATGCCTTTGTTTTCGCCTCATTCGCAGTCATCATCGCTTGGAAGAACGCCTCTTCCGATAAGCACCCATTAATCACAACCCATGTGTTAATAGTACCAATATATGGTTTATCATGCCTTTCATGCGTACGTGACACATCAACAGCTTTTCCAACACCTGCAGTTACGACGACAAACACGCTACCAAAGGAAGTTTTATATTCATTCAGTGCAACGAGCTCTGTTGAAACAGCTGTTAACATTACCACTGTACTTGTCAATGAAAAGTGTTCCCTTTGTAAAAACTCTGCGACCTCGTGCTTCACATCTTTAATGACATAATCACCAGCAACAGAACGATTTAATAGACAGTCATACCACCCGATACCCGGATTATGTACAGCGGAGGAGACTGTTTTTAAAGGAATGTTTGATTTCAGTTGAATATAATCTGTTGTTACCTTGAAATTTTCTTTGACGATAACAGCTCGTTGCAGACGCTCACTAGCTGCTGGCATCATTGTAATTTGAGGCTTTGGAATTTCTGGGTGTGCGTAAGTCGCAACTTTCGCTTGATACACTTCCTCAATTTGTGAGGCAATCAATACTTCATGCGGCGCACCAAATGCTCGCATACATCCACTTTCCATTAACAATAATTCATCACAATAGAGCGAGGCTAAATTCATATCATGCAATACCATAATAACCGTTAAGCCACATTCTAGTGCTTCTTTTCGTACCATATCTAAAATTTGGCGTTGATGGGCAATATCTAAGTGATTCGTCGGCTCATCTAGGAGTAGTATTTCCGCTGTTTGTGCTAAAGCCTGTGCTACAAATACACGCTGTTGCTCACCCCCCGATAAAATTTCCATCGGTGTATACTCATATCGTGTGACGCCTGTTTGCGCCATCGCATATTGAACAGCACGCTCATCCACCTCTGACCAGCTGGAAAAGAATCCTGTTTGATGGGGATAACGCCCAAGTGATACTGCCTCACGCACTGTATTTGAAAATGCATTGGCATGTAGTTGTGGTAGTACCGCCATCTTCTTCGCTAATGTACGGGCATTATATGATTTTATATCTTTCCCGTCTAACTGAATAGTGCCTGAAGTTGCTGGTAGAATCCCACTGATTACCTTCAGCAATGTCGATTTGCCACTACCATTTGGTCCTAAAATGCCGAGTATTTTCCCCTTTTCAACTGTAAAGCTCACATCTTTAACAATCGGTATGTCTTCATAACCGCCTGATAAATGTTCAACGATAATCATACGCGTACCCCCTTACTTCTTCGTTGCTTATAGAAAATATACGAAAAAACAGGTGCGCCGATAAATGCGGTAATAACGCCAATCGGCAACTCACGCGGCATGATAATCGTCCGTGCCACCAAATCACATATAATCAGCAAGGTTGCTCCATTTAAAAAAGATAACGGCAGTAAATGACGGTGATCTGAGCCCCAAATCATTCGTGTCATATGCGGTACAACTAGACCAACAAACCCAATTGTTCCAGAAACTGCAACTGCTGCACCAGTCAGCATTGAACCTCCTGTCAAAATCAGATATTTACTACGTTTTACATTGACACCTAAATGTTTTGCGCGCTCTTCTCCATATAATAGAACATTTAACTCTCTTCTTTGCGTCCATAACATCGTCGAGCCAATCACAACAAACGGTGCAATCATTTGCACATATGGCCATCCACGCATTGATACCGAACCAAGCAGCCAACCGATAATTTGTCGTAACTCCTCACCAGTTAAAGCGATCATTAACGAAATAAGAGAACCTAAAAATGAACTAAAAATAACGCCAGTTAAAATGAGTGTTTCCATTTTCAATGAACGGTCTACTACCCTTGCAAAAGTCATAACAGCTACCATGGTTAACACCGCACCAATCATACTAAATATTGGCAATGTATATAGACCTACAACTGGAATAGAAATACCAAAAAACAATGTCATAACTGCCCCTACAGATGCGCCAGAAGAAACACCCAGTGTATATGGATCAGCTAGAGGATTTTTTAATAGACCTTGGAAGGCTGCCCCCGCAATCGCAAGGGATGCCCCAACGAGTCCTGCCAACATGACACGTGGCATGCGAATTTTCCACAAAATATTAGCAGCTGTTTCATCAGCCGCCTTATTCCATAATACTTCTAGTGGAATATGAACTGAGCCTATTGAAACGCCACACCAGATGCTAATGATTAGAAGCGTTATCGCTGTTCCATAAGCTAATACTATTCTACTCACTCGAAAACCTCTGGATAGATGGCTTTCGCTAATTCTTCAAGACCATCTGCTAAGCGCGGTCCCTGACGACTCGTCATATTTTCATCTACTTGCACAATTGCTTCATTTTTTACTGCATTGATGGTATCAAAGCCTGCACGTTGAGGAATTTTTGTTAAAATATTTGGTTCATAATTATACGTCACCACAATGACATCTGGATTTTTTTCTATGATTTGTTCCGCATTGATAATAAACCAGCCGTTCGTATCAGCCGCGATATTTTCTGCGTGAATCAAATCAAGCATTTCCTGCATAAATGTATTCTTACCAGGGGTATAAATTAATGGTTCATCCGACGTTTCTACAAAAACCTTTTTCGGTTTTACGTCTTCAAGTTTTGTCTCAACCGCCTTAACTTTTGCTTTCATGTTTACAATCATTTTTTTAGCTTCTGATAATTTCCCTGTTGCATGTCCTAGCTGCTCAATTGTTGTATATGTTTCATTAAAGTCATCTGCATTTGCGACAACATATACCTTCACACCAGCAGCTTCTAATTGCTCTAATGCTCCGTCCAAAGACGCAATACCAGATTCATGTGCAAATACGATATCCGGTGTAAGCGCAATAATTTGTTCAATATTAAATTCTGTACTGCCTACTTTTTCTTTATTAGCCGCTTCTGTTGGATAATCATCATAATCATTCACTCCAACGATTTCATCATTTAAGCCAAGTCCAAACAAAATTTCCGTATTACTTGGTATCAGTGAAATAATTCTCTCTGGTGGTGCTTCTAATGTAATATCCTTGCCAGTAACATCTGTCATCGTAATCGGGAATGTTGCCTCATCTACTTGCGGAGTTGCCTGTTGCTCTGATGCAAGCTTGTCATTTTTTGTTTCCTCTCCATTACATGCCGCGAGCAAACCAATTGCTAGCAATGCTGACAATCCTATTTTCCAATACTTTTTCACTGTGAATCCTCCCTAGTTAACCTGCCTGTGCGCATTTTATCGCTCTGTTTTCTTGATTTATCGATACACTTTCGTATCTCATCGCCCAACTTTGAGCATCCATCGCCCACAATCTTTTAATATATCAAGAAACCTTATAAAACTGAAAACACCCCTCATCACAAAAGATGAGGGGCATGTTTGCACATAAATACATACGCAAAATCCACCACCCTATCCTCGTAGGCTGTAACGTGTTGCTCTATAAAGGCAGGTCTCCTGGCTCGTGCAATTTGTTTTTTCATGCCTTCCCGAAAAATTTTCAGTGGCGTAGATTGGAAAAACTCACACTTACAGTGGCGGGACCGCGTCGGAATTACACCGATTTCCCTTTTCACTTTACTTTAGTAAAGAACCTTTATAATATTCAATTGATTTCATTATACATGAAAATAAAATGGTATAACGATAAAAATGAAGGTTGTGCAAAAAGTAAAAATCAGCGTAGACTCTAGAGAATCGTATCTACGACGAAAGCAGGAGTGCAACGTAGCCACAGTAGCACACGCCTTTGTGATCAACACCCTGTTGCTGTTGCTGTTGCTGTCGCTGTCGCACATAAAACATCTGTTGCTGTCGCTTCGCTTTCGCACATAAAACACCTGTTGCTGTCGCTTCGCTTTCGCACATAAAACACCTGTTGCTGTCGCTTCGCTTTCGCACATAAAACACCTGTTGCTGTCGCTTCGCTTTCGCACA